>NZ_JAQFUY010000015.1:0-118630 GCF_027716745.1 Bacillus cereus group sp. Bc010 | reverse complement strand
CCAAAAGTACATTACGTGTTTTTTAGTTTGTTTGAACGAAAGTTCATTTTGTTTTCGTTCTTAAGTTGATGGGCATGGGGTACCGCCAGCATTTTTGAAAAAACCATGCTAAGAAAAATAGATACCAAAAAGCTAATTCTATAACCATGTATAAGATTAGAATTAGCTTTTTTAAATCATGTAATTGCTCTTTTTGTTCTACTTAGTTTGAAAATAATAAGGAGCTAATAACCCTTTTTCCAATAAATTTTGAACGCCATTAGGAAAGTAAAACATAATTTTTTCCGCTTCTTTTATGTTTATCCAGCTAATATCAGTAATCTCATTTTGATCTTGTATAGATATTTCTCCTCCTACTATTCTAGCTATAAAAGTAAAAATTATAGCGTGTGCCTGCGGAAAGAATTTTTCATTAATAGCAAATATATTTTCAATTTTAACTGTTAACCCAGTTTCTTCAAATGTCTCACGGATAACAGCTTGTTCTAATGTTTCTCCACTTTCTCTTGCTCCTCCTGGAAGACTCCATTCACTACCATCTTCACGTTTGTTTCCAACCATAAGAATTTTTCCATTGGTATCATCATAAATAAGCGCATATACTACATCAACTCGTTCCATTACTTCTCCTCCATTAAATAATTAAAATCATTATAAATGGTACTCTAATTAACGTACGTAAAAAAATCCTTGCCGTATATGTAATGTAGCAAAGTTTTTTTAGTTATTTAATTCTCGTTGCACTTCTGCTTTGCTAGCTAATACTTTAATTGTTTTAACAGCCTTTTGTTTAATTCCCACAATGCTGTTTTGTTGCTATCCCATTTCAAAAGCTTTACTGCTTCCTCAAAGCACAACCATTTATAATTGAAATGCTCTCTGGACAATTCAATACTTTTTATAGGAACTTTAACTCCAAAAGAAAATTCTTTTATAACATAAACATCTTCTCCCCCAAAAAAACCTCCAACTACATCCTCTACTGGGAATGAAGACACAGAATCTAGTTTCACATATGGGCATTCTCTTATAATACCAGCCTCTTCAAACGCTTCTCGTTTTGCTGATTCAATTGGGGTCTCACCATCTTCCCCACCACCAGCTATTCCTTGCCAATAGCCATAATCACTTTGTTTAAAAATGGCATATTGAATAGAATTATTGGTTATTATATAAGGAAATATCAATACTTGATATGGCGCTCTTATTGTTTAACCTCCTTGTACAAAGATAATGAAGTTGTTTAAAAATATATAATTTCTGCAAATTTATTTATAAAAATAATAATAAATTGCTTAAATTTCATTGAACTAAAAGCACCTGCAAGTTAAATAAGTTTTAGATTAAAAACTGAAGCCACTTATGTTCTGGTTCGTGTACTTCTAAAGCATATCGCAGCCATTTTTTCTTCTCATTATCAAGATAATCCTTTATAGCGATAAAGTCTTGATGGTCTTTTTCCCTTGTATTCTTCGCCTTATATAAAAGTACAATTTCTGGATTTAGGTATGGAATACCTGTTTTAGAAGTACTCCAAACGGAATTGAGTGGATAAGAAATCCTAAAGTCTCTTCTAAATATCCAATTACTTCCGTTTGTTTCATTAAGAAGAATTTCTATTTTATCTCCGTTTAACATATTCGAAGCATGTATTTCATGAATTGGCAAATCTAAAAATTCATTTTCCCAAGTATGAAACTTACCCTTAATTACCTTTTTGAACTCCCATTCATTAAGGTACTCTTTCAGATACTGTTGATCTTTTCGGAAAACAGCAAACTCTATATCTTCATGTTCTCTTGTCTCTTCACCAATAAAAAGGTCAATCGCCCACCCTCCAGCAAAAAAACACGTTCTATCAAAGCTTGACATTAATGAATTAATACTCTGACATTGTTCAAACGACATATAAATCCCCCAAAGAAAAAAGTTATCTGAAATCTACGCTCTTTTTGTTTATCGTAAATTAGTTATTTAATATAAAAAAAATAAATGTAAATAAAATCCAGCCTGTGATTCGTTTTTACACGTATCTCGGCTGAATCCCATTTTCGCCTATATACATTCTAAATGATTCGTATCATTGATAAAATGAATTACCTTTTCTTTATCCGTAAGTTCAATCATACTAATCCCTGTATCCCCTACTTTAAAATAGTAATCCATGTTAATTGGCATTTGGAAAAAGGCGCGTAATATAGTAGTAATTACCCCGCCATGAGCTACAATCGTAATCCGTTCATATTTATTTTCTGTCACAATTTTAGAAAATATCGTTTCAATTCTCATTCGAAACTCTATGAATGATTCTCCATTTTCAAAACGATCATGAAGAAATTTTGGCTCCGGATACTTTTTCGCTTCTTCAAAAGACATGCCAGCCTGTATACCATTATTAAATTCCATTAATTCTTCTTCAAATTTCACTGGACAACCAATAGCTTTCGCTAATGTTTCAGCAGTTTCTCGCGCCCTCTTTAATGTACTTGCCCATATAAAATCTGGTGGAAAGTCATTTTTCACTTTATGTACTAAACCTCCCACTTGTCTTCTACCCATTTCCGTTAATTCAAAATCTGCTCTTCCTTCATGCACGTTTAAAATATCCGCTTCCGATTCCCCGTGCCTAATTAATAGTATTTGCATACCGTTTCCCCCTTACATTTTTTAAAACAGATGGATATATTATCATATTTTACCGTTTTATTCAAATGTATAAGAAATCCTTTCTTTTAATAACATATTCTTTTACTTAGAAAATCTATTTTCTCTTCATACGACCAGTACTCTTTTCCCAACAAAAACAATACAGATTTGGGATTTAATTCATTATCACACTTACGTAATGGGGTAGTACTAGCGAAGCTGTCACCACCCGTAATAAACTTATTAATGTAACAAAAATGGTCGTTTTGTTACGGAAGATTATAGTTCTTATGTCTTAATATTTATACGAAAACAGTTAATCTTCTTTCAAAATGGTTAAACTTTATTTCAAATCCACAGAAATATCTATTAGTTGTTAGTTAAAAAGGAGTGCAATTGTAAGATTTTTTTCTTTGTGGTAGACCTCTTTTCTGTTCTACTGAAGAATAGAAAAGAGGTGTCACTGCGGAAGATGGGTGTAAATTGCATGCTATTTTACATTCAATATACATGTCTGTGTATTTTAAAAGATAAGTAAAAAGCGCGAGATCTGTTAGATGCTGGGGCGCAACAAAACTTAGAGAAATATATCGTTACTTACGATAAAGATATTGATGGGAGGGAAGTCTTTTGTTTGAATATTTATCCGAAAAAAGAAGCTTCACTATAAAGCTGGGGCAGATTATTGCACATGAGATTGTTAAAAATGGAATAATGTCGAAAGAATCGAGAAGTATTTATGATTTAAATATGATGAATCGATATGATCTAGCAGCTGTTGCACTTAGAAAAATGCCAGAGCGATATCTTGTTGGAACATATACTAGGGATAAAATCATTAAAGATATGGCAATGTATATTGATGAACGTATTCCATCCGCGTATGCGAAGTGGGGCGCAGAAGATAATTATAAAGCTCCCTCCAGAATTACTGTTAGTGCAGATAGTTATGGATTGATTTATCATTTTGAAGAAAATCGTAAAAAAAAGAATAAAGCTGTTTCTACTAAAAAACAGACTTTAAAATCCACTAAAATTGAAGTGAACATAGAAACTCAGGTTACTAAAAGTACAGATGAGCAAGTAAAAGATGCTAATTTTGTACAATTAACTCAGTATTTAAGGGAAAACGGTGTAGTTGTGGAGAAGCAGGTATTTCGGGCTATTTTGTTTGCTGTAAATGGAATGACCATCTACATGCAAACAAAGTCAGAAGCGATTAGAACGGCAAGTAAATATTGTAATGTAATGCAAAAGTCGATTAAAGAACACATTGATAGAATGGGAATAGTGAGTGAGAGAGCTTTAAAAACAAAAAGTAACTTTGGTAAAACAATGGCCAAAGCTGAAGCGATTTCTATTAATCAGCTAGAAAAGAGATTAGCAAGAGAGCAATGAAAACTGTAAAAACGAGGGCGATTACGTGCGCACTCGTTTTTATTTTTCTAAAGACATTAATCCAGAAACCGATACTGTATGCTTGAAATTAGAAGTATAAGGAGAAGAGAGCAGCTTGGTTGAAGATAGCTTTTGGCTGAGAAGTTCAGCTAACACTTGGTGTAGAAATCGCACGACTGTGGCATTAAATCGTTGATTCAGTCCTTCAGGACTGATGAGAGAACCTCTGTTGATACTTCTAAACAGCTACATAACTGAGTTAAAGAGGTTTTAGCAACATTTTGACTCATCCATACACATAGAGCTACTAAATCTTGTGCTTGGTACTTACTGGTTCATTGTACAAAACCTCTTATCTCCAGATTTTTTAAGAAATCTGGAGATAAGAGGTTTTGAATTTCTTGAGCAAATAGTTGTAATTCATCAGATACAGAAATAGACATACAAAAACGCCATCCTCTCATTTTTAACTTATACCGAAAGAATAGCGCTTTTTCCCATTTTTAAATAGTCTATTATGAGTTGTTTCTTGAAACGAGTACATGACTTATTTGATAAACGATAGGATATAAGAAAACCAGAAAGATTAATGGTTTATTATGCATATGGTTAAAATTCCATGTTCCTTCTGATAAAAATAAAGTTCCTAATGTTAATACATACATTACAAAACAACAAATTGATAAGCTTTTCTGTCTGATATGTAAGAACATTTCATCAATAAAATTCTCGCTCTCTTTTTTCCCTTTCAAAATTTTCTTCATAAATAATGATTGCAAAATGATTGTTGCTACAAATAACGACGTTATAGAAAGCTGTTGCTTCTCATACCATTCAAAAGCAAGTAAACCTATAATCACAATGTATAAACTAATAAATAAGATATTAATTCCATTTTTCATTTGCTTCTACTCCATATCTAGATTTTATAAATAAATAATTGATCAACCGTTACATCAAGGGATTTAGCTAAATTAAAAGCAAGTTCCAATGTAGGATCATATTTGTTATTCTCAATCGCATTAATTGTTTGTCTTGAAACATGACATAATTTAGCTAAATCGTCTTGGGAAAGCTTTTTCTCCTTACGTAAAATACGAATTATATTCTCCATTTTTATAAATATCACCCCTATTTTTGTCAAAAACTTTTTACATTCTTAGTTTATATAATTATTTTATAAATGTCAAAAACTTTTTACATTTATAAAAACAAAAGCTACCCCTACTACATTTTAAATAGAAAGGATTTTATTTTATTATCTTGATAGTGATAGATTTGTACTCCTAGTAGAAAAACGCCTTTTTTGCTTATAACGGAATATATAACTTAATAAATTAATAAGGAGAATGTACCATGGGACAAAGTATTAATCACATTTGTTTTTCAGTCTCAAATCTAGAGAAATCCATTGAGTTTTATCAAAATATACTTCAAGCAAAATTATTAGTAAAAGGTAGAAAGTTAGCTTATTTTGATTTAAATGGTTTATGGATTGCTTTAAATGTTGAAGAAAGTATACCAAGAAATGAAATTCAGCACTCATACACACATATAGCCTTTACTGTAACAAATAATGAATTTGATTCTTTAAAAGAAATATTAATTCAAAATCATGTTAATATCTTACCTGGACGAGAGAGAGATGAACGAGATAAACGGTCTATTTATTTTACAGATCCAGATGGTCACAAGTTTGAATTTCATACTGGTACTTTACAAGATCGTTTACAATATTATAAAGAAGATAAAAAGCATATGATTTTTTACTGATAAAAAAGCTAGTAAAATACTAGCTTTTCGCACTTCCATTTACTCTTTAAACTATGAAGACTCTTTTAGTAATCCCCTAAACAGAATTATCAATTTTCCAAAAGCTATTTATATGAATTCAACTCGTTTTTGTCGTTTCGGGGATATTTCAAAACCCTAGCTTGATAGCGATGTGGCGATACCCCTATAATAAAAAGGTAGGAACATTTTGTACATATCAACTATGTTTCTACCTTTTATTTTATAGAGTTTAACATCTATGACCTAAATATAAATCATTAGCTCTCTGTCTTTACTCCTGTACAGCCTTCAATACATCAATTAACTCTACGAGCTCAAGGAATACTTCAATCCCCTCGTTCAATTCATGATTGCCTTCGCCATCAACGGGCTTCAGAGCCATTTCTTTACGATTCAATGTACTCTTGGGTTTGTTATAATCATAATCAGTTTTATAAAAGTACATAGGATCGTTTATTTCAAAAAAGTCACTTAGCCTATTTATATGCTCTGCTATGTTATCCTTGCCTTTCAACATATCATAAAAAGCGTTCTTACCGATCCCAGTTCTCTCCATTACAAATGAATACTTTAATTCCCTAGACTCAATGAATATTTTTATATTTTACCTGCGATTTTATTAATTTCACTCATTTAATTGGTCCTCCGGTATACATTATTAACTGTATAAATCACTTATCATTTTGAAGCTTTTTTTACTCTAATTTATGTTTCTTTATGTAATATAATAATTATAATTGTAGTTCACTATTTTTGATATAGGATGGTATACTGACATTTTTAGTGAAATAGAAAATCCTAATGAAATTGAACGAGAACAATTAAGAAAGAAAAGAATAGAAGAACTACTGCAAATAATTGAGAAAGAGAAAGCTCTTAGAAGTCTATTGCTCTTTCCTCATAGGGTTGTATAAACCCTATTTAATCGCACACTCCACTTCTTTTCATTTTTTATTTTATGGAGGCATTTATGAACATCGTAGAAAAACAAGGAATTATTACAACTGGGTTTAATGAATTCCTTACTCAACGCAATTTCAATATATTAGAAGAATTTATAACTATACATTTCACCTTTTATTTTACAAATAATAGTATTAAAGAACCTGATATTATGGATAGGGAAAGATTTGAAGACTTCATGGTGAGATACTGGCTTATGATTCATACTAATAGATGGGTTATCAATAATCTAATTGAAAAGGAAGATTATATATTTGTTGAATATACTGAATATCTAACTTATAAAGAAGAAATGGCAGAATTTCTCCCAGAAAATCCAAATATAAAAGGAACTGGGATTATGAAAATTTATTTTATGGATGGTAAAATAGAAAAATTATATTTGGAAGTAAATTCATAAGAATAAACAGGACGAACGTCAATCCGTTCGTCCTGTTTTAATTATTTAATAATTCGAATAAATTTTTATCTAATTGCTAATGTAGTTTAATGAGGAGATGGAAATTTAGATTCCTGAATATACAGTAGTGAAATGCTATAAAAGGAAAATAAATAAGTGGTGTGAAGAAATAGAAATGTAGCTGTAAAAAAAGCTAAGCACAGTAAAAGAAATGTGAACATCTAGCTAAGCTTATTGATTAGTAAAATGATATGAATATCACAAGTTGTATGGTTTGTCTAAAATAGAATATATTGTTAATTTTTAATTTCATAGTCAATTTAATTGATATAATAGACATAGATAAAAAATCTAATTACAGGTATCAATAGCCAACTAAGGATTTGAAGATAAGTTATGGCAGATCGCACATAACTTATCTGGATCAAGCTTACTTGATACTATTAAAATTAGTCTCCACACGGATTGTATTTATTACATAGCAGTTCAAATAAATTTACATAGAAAGTAGGTCAGGTTTTGATAAAGGATAAATATTTCGAAATTGCACTAAGTGCAAGCACAAGTAAAGTATTGAATGAATTAAAAAGTATAAAAGAATCTTCAGAGGAAAAGAAAAATGAAATCCGGCGTAGATGGATATGGGAATTAATTCAAAACGCTTCTGATTGTACGCCTAGAGACAGTAGGATTAACATATCTTTAGAAATTACGGATAATAGAATTTCCTTCAGTCATGATGGAATGCCTTTTTCATATAAAAACCTACAATCGTTAATAACTCAGGTTTCTACAAAACAACAATCTGAAGAAAAATTGACAGGGAAATTCGGTACGGGATTTATGTCTACTTTTTTATTATCGGAGATTGTGGAAATTGAAGGAACTTTTATTCGTGAAAATGGCACCTGGGCTGATATGAATTTTACCATTGACCGTACTGATAAAGACTATCTTGATATTAGAAAGAAAACAGAAAAAATGTTAAGTGAGTTGGAAGTTTTAAATAGTAGTACTAATGAAGCTGCGGAGAAAATAAATAAAACAAAATTCATTTACAATCTTAATGGAACCTCTGAATCAATGGCAGCGGTACATCAAGGTGCAGAAGATTTACACACAACATTACCTTATCTTTTAGCATTTAACGAAAACATTCACTCCATAAAATATAATGGTGAGACATATGAAAGAGAAAAAAGCATTCTTTTATCCACTACGCCGAGCATCAATATTTTCGCTTTAAAAACTGGAAGTGTGGATAAAGATGATCAGAAGCATTTATTCTTTTTAACACAAAATAACGTATCAATCGCTTGTCCTGTGAAATGTGATTTTGAGAATGGTTTATTTTCTTTTCTCACTATTCCTGAGAACATGCCAAAGTTATTTTGCAATTTCCCATTAATCGGAAGTGAAGAATACGCCTTTCCTATCATTGTAAATTCTGATCTTTTTGACGTTGAAATAGATCGTGATGCAATAAGAGATGGCAATGAGGATAATAAAAAAATAATCGAAGAAGCAGTTTCTTTATATAAAAAATTAATAGATTATTGCACTGAAAATGTTAATACTAGAAATGAATTCAATATATGTTTACTAAAAAATCAGCAATATTCTGGTTTGCAAAAGTATTGCTATGATGAAATAAAGGGTTACATAGGGAAGAAGCCCCTTATACCGGTGTACAATTCTTCTAATTATCACCAAAGAAAGTCCTATTTGAACGATTCAGGAAAATGTCATATTTGTATACCTCAAGCAAAAAAAGAAGAAAATGACATTCCGTTTTGGAATTTATTCACTGATGCAGGACACAATAATATACCTACAATAGAAACCTTCTTGGGATGGAGAAAGGTTTTTGGTGGCAGCTACTATTTGAAAAATTTCAATTCGAAGTTCGAAGGGAAAAATATTATAGAATTTAATAATTTTTTAAATGAAGAAAAAAAGGCATGTGAGTGGTTAGATAGATTTTATTCGTTATGGGTTGATGATGAAGGCATGGAACAGGTCATTAAATCAGCGTTTGTACCCGCGCAAGATAAAAATTTTCATCCTATTAATAATCTCTTTTATGATTCAAATATCAACGACGTATTAAAAGGAGTTTTATTTGAGTTAGATTCTTCTTATAAAAAGAAGCTGTTGAACCGTAATATTTCTACATTTAATTCTTATTATCAAGAAAAACCTTTGAAACTAAAAGATACAGCGTCCTGCGCTAAGGCAATCGAAAGTAAAGTGATTGCCATTCTTTCAGAAGAGACTGTTGATCAAGCAAAGCGAACAAATGAAGTACAAGCTACTTTTAATCAACTAACCGACTTCTTTTTACGGGAACCTGAATTATCCGAAGAATTCTTATCTAAGCTTTTATCTAAAAGAATGCTGTTATCCTCACCTGAAGAAACTTTACGAAGAATGACAATTGCCGAAAAAGTTGAGCGACATGGGCTAGATATAGAAGGGTTGGATGAACTTTTAAACAACCAACAACAAATCAAAAACATTCTAGCAGACCCTCAATTAAATACAGAACAAATACGGGAATTATTAAAGCATGTTGTAACATCGACACCAGAAATGCGAAAGCATTTCAAATTCTTATTAGAAAGAAGTATTTTAAATGTCTATAATTATTTAAAAAAATCTCCACAATATAACCTTCCAGCAACCTTGGAAGAATGGCAAGCTAAAAAATATACAGAGACGATATTCCCTATTATAAAAGATCAAAAGGAACTCACAATTGTCATTCGTCCAACTGATGGTGACCAAATTATTTTTTATGGTGAAGAAGAATTAGAAGTTCTTGATAGTACGGAGTATGAGTTGTGGACGGATAACGGTATTGAGCAAAAGATTATAACATTGGGTGATCTACTCAAAACAACTGGCATCATAAAGATTCCTCTTAGAAAATTATAAAAGTCAGAGGTGGAACAATATTGAGAACAAAAGATGAAATTATACAAGCTATAAGAAATGTCGACAGAAATAATAAAAAATATATACACCCAGTTTTAACTCCTGAAAAAGCGGCTAAATATATTTCTGCTTTTTCAAATGGAAATGGGGGGGATATTATTATTGGTATACATGATGATGGGCAAACACTAAGAGTTAAAAATTATTTAGTCCCCTTTCAAATAGAAAATGCACTAAAACTTTTAAATATTAATGTAAACTATGTATTTGAACCTTTTCATTATGAAGGCAAGAAACTTTGTTATATTTCCATTGACAAATCAATGGATTTAGTCAAAGTTAATGATATTCCTTATAAAATTAACCAGAATGGAGAGTTGGTAGAAATGAAAACAAAAACAGTATTTCTTTCTTATTGTCATGCTGATGCAGACCTTGCAAATATTGTTGAGGAAAGTTTAAATAAACATGTTGATATTAGCGTGAGTAGGGACATAAACGCAACTCAATACAGAGACGATTTGGATGAATTCATGAAGACAATTAGAAGTCATGACTTTGTTGTTTCAATTGTAACTAGTAAGTATTTAGAATCTTTAAACTGTATGTATGAAATTACAGAATTGATGAAGGACTCTAATTTTAATGATAAGTTATTATTCATTATTGTTAACCAAGATGACGCTAAATATTACAAGGAACAGAATATATATGATAATTTTGAAGCAGGTATTTATAATTTTAATAAGCGTTTATCATACATCAAGTACTGGAACGATAGAGGAGAGGAAATGGAGAAAAGCATTAGAAGTGCAGACCTTCCTTCAGAAATGATTGCCGAATTTGCACTCGAAAAAAGAAAATTGATGTCTATAATTCCTTCAACAAATAGCTTTATGAGCTTATTGCAAAATAAAATAGGCAGGACATTTAAAGATATTAAAAAAAATGATTTCAAAGAAATTTTAGATGTAATTAAAGATTGATTATCGCAGATACATCTCACTTTTAATTTTTGTTTACTAATATAATAAATTTTAATCAAACAATCAATCTGAGTTACAATATATCTCTGAAGCCACCGACATCATACGAACTATTGTAAATTTGACGTTTATAAAAAAGATGCAATGTTTAAAATAAAGTCATGCTAAAATACTTATTTTACAAGGCTTTAGAAATATTTTAATCAATCTTTTTTATAAAAACCCACATCATATAAAAGCCCCCCCGCATTTTGATCAACCTTTGTTCAAAATGCGGGGGGTTCTACATATAAAAACAACGTTTACAGCACACTTTTAATCAATCCTTTTTATAAACTTACATTTGATACCAGGTAACTTTTGATAATCCACTGCTTTTGTGATTTAACTCATAAAGTTGCATATCCATAACTTTGAATAAAATTATGATTTATAAGGTCTAATATTACAAACAATCTCATTTAAAATAATCCATAAACTTTTCTGAGGCAACTTATTTTATATGTTAAATTCGTGGCTTGAATGAAATTTGCTCTTGTAATTAAATATGACCCGTGAAATCATGCTCTTTCTCTATTCCAAAACGTTTAATAGCGTCCTCTATCATTTCCCTAACTTCTATATCCGTTTTGTAGTATGGTATTTCTAAAATATGTATACCTGCTTTGTTTAACATTTGACGTTTGATATTATCACGTTTCACCGTTATTTTAAAGCCTTTTTCACCATCGAATATCTCAATCGGTCTATAATGTTGTATCCCATTATATTCAATAACAAGTGTCGGTTTGCCCTTGCTGTATAAAACAAAGTCCGGTCTTAATCTCGTATGTTTCTTGAATCCTATGTCTCCGAACGAAACTTGTGTATCAAATAAAACATTATGTGATTCTAAAATTTCGGTTACAAGTTTTTCACCTGTCGACTCATTACATTTTGGACAAGCTGAGCCTTTATTTACAACATTTAAAGGTGCGGCATCCCATTCGTGACCATACGCCTTGCAACGATGCGTTATTTTTGTCCTAGCATTTACGTATGTTCCTATAACCTTAATCTTATCACCGTGTATTTCAAAAACTTCCCTAACATATCTTTCATGTGTACGCTTCATTTTCCCACCACACACTATGCAACCTTTTCCCCCTAAAATATCTGTCGGCATTGGGTTCCATTCGTGGCCACACTTACATTTATGTTTTGTTTTTTCACGCGCTCCTTTATACATTCCGATAACTCGGATATTATCACCATGAACTTTATAAACGCATTGTATATAATCATCTTGCGTTTTGTTCTTACCTACACATTTTGGACAACCTCTTCCTTTTAAGATGTTTGTTGGTGCTGCGCTCCAAATATTTTTACATACGTTACATTGGTGATCTGTGGTATTTCTGGCGCCATTGTATGTACCGATAACTGTGATATTATCACCATGAACTTTTAAAATCTCTGCTGCATATTGTTTTTTTGTCTTTTTTCGTTCTTTACTTAAGTTTTTATTTCTACATCTTGGACAACCACTACCTCTTAAAAGGTTTATAGGTCTTACAGTCCATTCATGCGAACATTTTGTACAACGATGCATTATCTTTTTAGCGTTTGTTTCATAGTTTTCGATAACCTCGAATTCGTCCCCACGTTTTTCTAATAGTTCCTCATGCGTTTTACTTTTTCCCATTTCAAATACTCCTATATTCCTGATAGAGAAGGAATATTTTTTATCCTTCTACTTCATAAAGGTTGTATATCTATACTTCATTTTATATTTAAATCAAATATATCACTATTTCATAATTACTTACATTATACGATAGTTATAGAGAATAACATTTTCCTACATTGTGGCGAATACAAAGGTTCAACTATAATTGAGGTAGCAATGAAATACGCTTTTTGTTGATATTCTTTTAATCTTTCAACGATGTTGTATAGGCTTGTTAATCTAATTCTTTAATGGTTGCTTGCTAAGTATTTTTGTGACTTTCCTCATAAAGTTGCCGCTAAATGAAGCATACGCTATTTTAGTTCTAATTCATGTTTCTTTATGCAATACATTAATTGTATTCGTAGTTCATTATTTTTTTAAATAATAAACTAAATACAACCTTTGTTTACTATTTTATTATGTGAGTACAACGACAAATTATTGTTTTAATTCAATTTTTATCCCTCGTATGTCTCAAATAACTTTTTCAAATACTCTAGATTTCCTTCTGATATATATTGCTCAGCTTCTATCAAGCGTGTTGCTAATTCAGCCTTTGTTAAACGCATATACTGTTTGTACACATTCTTTAAATTTCTGTCCGGCTTTAATTGCTCGAACTTATGAAAAGTATATTTTTCATTTTCCCGATAGGGGAGATGCCTTTCTAACTCTTTTTGTTTTTTCTTATAGCTCTTACTCTTTTCTTTATAATATGCATAGAGTTCTTCATGATTTCTAATAGTGTTAAAATGAATCCCTTTACCTTGTTCATCAAGTTCTTTTGTCTTTTTAGATACATTGTGTAAGGTAACTTCTTTTCTCTCCGTAAGGAGGGTATCTATTGCCTTTTTACCTAGTTCAAAAGAGTTAACCCTTCGTTTCTCGTAATCGCTTTCTAAACCACTTTTATGTTTTTTTAATGATGAGTCTTGGCTCATTCTCCTTATCCCTCCTATACTCCTCGATTAATGCTATTTCTTTCAATTCAACTTTCGCATCATGTACCGTTTTTTTCATTTTCAAAACTTCCAGTTTGTAACCTTTTTCCTGATAATAATCTTTCGTTTTTTCTGCCCATTCTAAATAATCAAGTAATTCATGTTTTTGTTCTGGTTCAGGTATTTTAGTAGCGCACCCTACACATGCAAGTTTTGTTGGACAAATCTTGTTAGTAACACATGTACCCCCAACGGTTTTACTAAATGGTCCGCTGATCTCTCTTTGACGCTCAAAAAGAGCTTGTATCTCTTCTGGTTGTCTTAAAACGGCTTTCATCATATCAGTTGTAGTAGCAATGGAAGTATGAAAATCGGATACAATATCGGCTACTTGGCTTTGGGTAGGTTGAGAGTAATATTTTGTAACGTCTAAATCCTTTTGATTAAGAATCATTGCTACGACGTCAATCGGAAGGTCTTCTGCTTGTACGGCGTGGGTCGCAAAACCATGACGTAATAAGTGCGGTTTCAACTTTACCAACTTCTTGTCTTGTGTTTCATAAATCAATCCAAAACAGATGAAGTTTAAAACACATGAAAAAGCAAAGTTTCCAAAATGTTTACCATGAAATTGAAATAAGTAAGAGTGGTCTGGTAGCGATGCACCCTGGTTCTTCAAATAACGAAAATCCACTATTGGAATTGAGCCTTTATAATGTTGATCTCTTAGGTAAAAAGCAACTTCTGCTATTAAATCAAAAGTATCTTTGGTCGTATAAAAAACTGCTGGCTCATCTCTTCCTTTCGGAATAACTCTAAATATGTACGATGTTTTTACTTCATTTGTTTCTGAATCAGTGATACTTCCCTGGTCTAAACAATTAATACCAAGATGAACTTGCGCCACTTCACCTAGCCTTGCACCTGAAGACGTAAATAGATCTAGTGCTGTCGCGCCAAAAAGAGCTGTAACATACAAAGTCTCAACGTTCATTAAAATGCCCTCGGCATATTCCTGAACGTTAGTTATAAAAGTCCCTTGTGCTAGAATACCTTTATGGCTGGACTGAAAAGGTTTATTAAGCCCTTTTGAATCGAGTTCCCTATATCCATACATCTCAAATATTTTCAACCTTTCATTTATTTGTTCTTTACTTAAAGATCGGTACCAATTTCCGATTAATTGATGTTCCAAAATAGGTAAAAACCAAAAGCCTTCAGTTTCTTCTACGGGTTTACTGGTTTCATCATCTAATATTTCTGCTTTTAAAAACTCGACGAAGTATTCGTTGTTTTCATCCGAAAAAGTATCTCTTCGCGCCTTTGCATTATTAATGGTTACGGAAGAATAATTTTTACTATGATGAAGTACGAAAGACGGTTTATCCCATAATCGAAAGGAAAAAAGCTCCTTTGATATATCTCTGCGTTCCTCGTTTTCAATATAAGAAAATTCAAAAGGAAGAGGATATCCGTTATCTTTTACAAATTCTACAACCTCAAGATATTTCTGTCGTAAACGTCTAACTTTGTTTAAACGAAACCCACCTTCGGCACGAATTTTTATAAATTCTTTGGAAATTGCGTCTGTTTCAGACTTCCTTCTACTTTTCGCAGCCTCCCTTACTGTTGTGTTAATTTTAAAATCTTTACTATCCAGGTTTGTTTTAGGGAGTAAAAAAGGATCGAACACTTCTTGTTGCGCCCTTGTCAACTTGGTCGAATGCCACTTATGCACACTTTTTGCAACTCTTTTATACTTTTTAAAGAAATCACTTCTCTTATTATCTGAATGGGAGGGAAGAATCTCCCCTCGTAGATAATCGGACAGATGTATATCTACATCAAAATCATTAACACTTGCTAATTTGGATTCTTGAAAGAGTTGCTTGAGACCGATATGTGTCTTTCCAAAATTTGCGTGAATAGATTTAGGGTTTAAGTTTTGATTGGATATTACCATCAACCCTAGTGCTAAGTGATTTGTAAAAGGATAACCACAACAGTTGTTTTTGAAGTAACGCAATTGTATAGGGTTAACCTTGTCCCAAAAGTAGCCTCGTTTATCCTGATAGGAGAGGATGTTGTCATTAACTTTTCCTTTTAAATCTTGATACCATAGTTTGCTTTCTAATTCATCAATCACATTCCCACACCCTTAGGCTTATTTATAGATTAACTATTCAATTCATTAATAAAACCCATCAAATCATGTTGTTTTTCAGACATTTGAGCGATCTTATTTCGGGGTTCAACTGAAGGTTGTTTAGCCCTCTTACGAGGTTTTAGCTTATTTAAATACTCCTCCTGATCCTTTTTCATCTTTTCTAGCAATCTATCATGCTGCTCTATCACATAATCTTTCTCATCAACATGATGTTCATAGACTTTTATTGTGTCTGCTTTGTCGCTCCAATTCATATAAATTCGTAATCGTTCTATTGCATTGTCCTGTTCTACTTTGTCCTTGTATTTTTCGCGAATCATCCGAATGCTACGGGTCACGAACCAATGACGTGTTTTATGAATGTTGATTTTTATTTCTGCTTTTTCCATGATGTTTACCCAATTTTTTAAAAAGGCATCATAAGTGTAGGGATTTCCATACTGATTAAGAAATATTGGGATGTCATCAGCTATGTCATTCATGTTTAAACCACTTTTATCAACTTTCTTTCTAGCACCATGGATATAACGATCAAGTAGTTTTAACGTGTCATTATCTACTTTCAAAAACTTTGTTCTTTTTCCATGGCTTCCCTTATTAAAGGTAGCAAACTCACCCTTATCGTACCTACCACGATAATCTCCAAATGTAAGTTTGATAACTTCTGTTGCTCTTGCCCCAGTTTGAAATAGTATTGTTGTAATAATCTCATCTCTAAGCTTCCATTTACTGTCCTTCCCAGCCTTATAAATCATAAAGGGGAGGTAAGGATCATCAATAATCTGAGGTTTCCACTCGCCATTTATGACCTTAAAAAAGGAGTCGGTTAATTTTCGAGCTCCTTTAGGTAAAGGTTCTTCTGTACCTGCCTCTTTAGGCATTCTAGGTTTTCCTTCTCTAACACCCTCTATTTGCGTTTCATACTCGTCTAAAATAGCGTGTGCATCAATAAGTGGATTAGGGTAAAGGTACATTTTCATGTGTATCATGATTTTGTAGAAAAATTTTAAAGCACTTAACATCCTACTGACAGTATTAGGACTTTTATTTGTTAACTTTACATTGTAATACGTTTTGCTATCGCTTGTTGTAACCTTACAATGGGCTTTATGCATCAAAAAATCCTCTATGGCTATCCGTACAATATGAGGTTTATCATCCCAATTTACAGTTCTTCCTTGATAATTACTGTCAGTATGTAACCAGGTAAAAAAAGTATAGAGTGTTTTTAGATAGGATTCTGCGCTGCTATCCGATATTCTACCTAGCGCCTCTTTGTAAAAGACTGTAAGAGGCAAAAAAGGTCTATTATGTTTATCCAGCACAATCAATTTGAACTTCTTGCTTTTTACCCCTTCAGGGCATTTAACATGGTAATAGTAACTGCTTTTCATCTTAGTTCAACCACCTTTAATCTTGTTCCAGCCAATTGAACAATGAGATTTTTCCTTTCCGTTGTTCGTCTAAAATCCTTTCCTCATAGTCTCGTTGTGTTAAATCCACTAAACTCTTATTCTTTTCAATTGTAATTGGATCTGGTTTCCATTTCTTTGATTGAGCTGCTTTGAAAAACTTGAAGTAATCATCAATGGGTCTGCTTTGCTGACGCATAATAAGACAAATCTCAAGTGCACGTTCCAATGGTAAGGAGGTAAGATCTTTATGTAATTCTTCCGAAGGGGATTCTAGATTGGCTATTTGAAATGCCCATTTGATTAACTCAGACTTGTTGTAATTGATAGACATAGGCGTTGGTGTACTTTTACTCTGGTTAACTTTTTTTGGAGAGCCCTTTAGGGCTGCAATATCGCTTGCTGGTATCCTCCAACCTTCTTTACGGCTATTTTGGATTGCACCTGGAAACATTCCATCTTTTATCTTTCTTTTTATAGTTTCCTCATTCTTGTAGCCCAAAAGTGATGTTACCTCTTTAACCGTAAAATACTTCTCCATATGAATCCTCCTTAAAAATGAGTGAACTCATTATCTTGTTAAACAGATTATATGTTTCATTTTATTTTACCTAATAAAGGAAGGTCAATAATTATTATCTATATTTTCTAATTAATTCAAAGTGATAATAAAAGTGATGAAAAAAATTCAAATGTAGCGATAAAAGTTTCGATAAGTCTATAAAATGTAGTGATAAAATGAAGGGAAAACCATAAAAAATAGGCGTATCAAGGAAAGTGTTGATACGCCTTAAAACTACACTGTTAAACAACATGCGTCGTCGTGCAGTAATAATGATATTTATTTAATTAGCTTAGATTCAGTATTACATATTAATCATCTGTGCTTTTTTATTACTTTTTAAAAATACCAAACGGCTTTCCAACTGGTAAAACAACTTTTCCAAAGTGTGTGTTTAACACTGCTGCTGCTGAACCATAGAAAGATAATAATGAAATAAGAAGTTCAGAATATGCTGCTAAATTATGCATTGCATGCGGCATAACACCTAAAGTACTTAATGAAAGACCAATAAATAAGAAATCAATAAGGACGAAAATCATAAATAATACTTTATGTGTTTCCATTGCACCAATTGTCATAAAGATTGTGAAAATCAAATATCCGATAAAGGCTACACCAAGCTGTTTTGAATCTGCAGCTTGTGCTAATTTTTCGCCAAATACTCCAAGTTGAATTAACCAAGTCATTCCAACGCCTAGCCAAAATAGGCCATAAGCACCGAAAGCTGTTGTACCGAATGTATTGTTATGCTTTGCATCGTGAATGCAAGCAAAGATTTGTGCAAATCCTCCTAAAAAGATTGCCCACGGTAATACGAGTGAAACACCATCTGTTAAGCCTAACTTTTGAGATGATGCTACAAGTGTTACCATCGCTAATCCAAATAGACCGATTCCAGATGGATCTGCTGTTGTCATTTTCACATGATGTGTAGTTGTTTGATTGCTCATATAAACCTCCTGATTATAAACATACTCGAATACAATACTTAAATCAGAAGGCTATGTCAATGGTTTTTTTTGTATGTTGTCAGACTTTACTTTTTATAATGATTGAATATACTTCCGACCACTTCATACGGTTTTATATTCACTTTTTCCAACTCATATATCGGCAACCATAACGGAATATAAATCCCTCTATCTTTCATTTCGAATTCTTCAGCTTTACCACTTCCAAAAACTCCACCTATAATATCGGCATTAAAATAATACTCCGTACTCTTATACTCCACCTTTGCAATTAAATGCTCCACTTTTATATGTACCCCTAATTCTTCAAAAATTTCTCGCCTTGTTGCTTCTTCAGGTGTTTCTCCTTCTTCGATTCCTCCGCCTGGAAAAACATAGTACGTTTCATCTTCTCGAATACGTTTTATAAGAGCTATTTTTCCTTTCTGCACAATGATAGCCGCGCCGCGATTTCTTATCATTTTATTACCTCAATACCAATCGCAACTGTTCCCCACTTTTGTTCTTGTTCTTTCGTATATATTTTGTATGTACTTTCTAACATTTCCTCTAAACTATCATTTTCACAATCCAATAATTTTTTATCAATTTGTTCGTACATTGCTTGAAAGTTTTCGTATCGTTTTATCTCCGTTACTTTTACAGCCATCGTTGCTGCTGTCGTAAGGTTCGTAAATATAATATGATCGCCTTGTTTTATGAGTTGACGTTTTTTATCGTATAAGCGCACTTCATACACTTTTTTCCCTGATTGAATTGACTGAAAAGGTTTATTATATAATCCCATCTCATACCTCATACATTCCACTCCCATTTATTCATTTTACTTATTAACACTGGTCACCTTACTACACCTTGCATATAATATTCCACGCTTATTTCTTGATTGAGAAAGAAGGTTGAAGAATCATGTTATATTTAAATCAAAAACCTGAATATAGTAAGTATGATATCGGTGATTATACTTATAGTAAAGTAGGTCCAACTATTTTTTCTTGGAATGATGAAACGAAATTAAAAATAGGTAAGTTTTGTTCATTAGGAGAAGACGTTGTTTTCATACTTGGCGGAGAACATCGCGCGGACTGGATAACGACTTATCCATTTAACGCTCTTTTCAGCGAAGGAGCCCATATTACTGGTCACCCCTCTTCAAAAGGTGATATCGTAATCGGCAATGATGTATGGATTGGTTATCAATCCTGCATTTTATCTGGTGTTACAATTGGTAACGGTGCCATTATTGGTGCCAAAAGTGTTGTTACAAAAGACGTCCCTCCATATGCAATTGTGGCTGGTAATCCAGCAAAATTTATTCGATATCGTTTCCCGCAAGAAACAATTGACAAACTAGAGAATCTTGCATGGTGGGATTGGGACATTTCTGTTATAAAAAGAGCGATTCCATTACTACTCTCCGACAAAACCGATGAATTTTTCACCTCGCCCGAAAAAGAATCTACATGATTCATGCAGAAAGAGCATCCTTCTCTTACAGGATGCTCTTTCTGCATTTATTTTTTCTTTATTTGCAAGTGATCACACGGAGAACATTGAAAAGGAATTTTCCCTAAACAATTAAGATTCGTTTCACAAATTTGTTCTATCGTTGGAACGAACGGAATGACGACTATATTACTTTCTACTATTTGTGTAACAGGTGGCAATACTGTACCTACTTGATGTTCGAAACGAATACTCGCTTGATTAATATAATTTCCTGAACCACTTGGTGCGCTCTGCACTACTACTTGGAACGAAACGGTTCGCGCTTGACCAGGATTTAAACTTCCTATAAGAAATCCTGATACTGGGTTTACATTTGGCACTGACGTATTATCAACCGCTACAGTTCCAAGGACAAATTGAACACTACTATCTAACATATCTTGAAAACGAATATTTTGTATTGCTGTATCCCCCGTATTTGTAATAACTGTCGTAAACGTAATAACATCTCCAATCGTTGCTGCCTGTAAATCTGCTGTTTTTACGACTGTCGTTGAGACATTTTGAGAAATAAACGGGATAACAACTGTATTGCTATCACCTTCAACTACTACTGGCGGCTCATTCGGGTTTACAATTGCAAGCCCATTTGCTATAGCAGTATTTGTAACTAAATTATTTATTTGTCCTCCTGTTATTACAACTTGGAAATTAATAATTGCCGCATCATTTGGCTGAAAATCACCTAACGGGATACCAGTATTCGGATTGGCAAATGGGAGAGGTACATCATTTACCGTTACCGTGCCATTTATAAATAACGTATTCGGATCAATGATATCTGTTAAAATAATATTCGTCACAGGAACTGTACTGTCATTTATAACGGCGATTCCATAAGTGATAACATCTCCTACCATCGCTACTTCAAAGTTTGCTCCTTTTGCAACAAATAAGATTGCAGTATTTACCGTTACTATAACTGTATTGCTCGTATCCATCACTGTAACTGGCGGCTCTCCTGGTACTAAAATATATTCTGCCAACGCCCCTGCAACGTTCACTACTGTACCACCATCTGAAAAACTTGTAATCGTAGCTTTATATGTTACAAGTGCGGTCTCACCAACTGGAATATCTTGTATCGTAAATCCGAGCTGCGGATTTAACCCCGGTTGTGAAACTCCATTTATCGTTACACTATTTGCGACGAAATCGGCTTCTGGAGATAGCACATCTATAAATTGAACATTCATTGCATCAGCAGTACCAGTATTTAATATACGAACCGTATACGTTACCGTTTCTCCTACTCCAACAACTGAATGATCTACTTCTTTTAGCATATCTAAGCTGCCTCTATTTACTGGCGTAACCGTCGTATTACTTGAATTCGTAATTGTAAACGGAGGTTCTCCTGGAATCAATTCGAAATCACCCGTTACTCTCGCTGTATTCATAATGCTACTAGAAGGTGGAACCGCGATTACATTTACTTCAAATGTAATTAATACACTATCTCCTACTGCAAGATTCGGTAATGAAAAGCCTACAAATGGATCTAAGCCTACTTGCGGAATTCCATTTATTTGTACACTTCCAGGAACGAATTCTAAACTAGGTGATGGGACGTCAACAAACTGAACATTCGTCGCTGTTACCGTTCCCGTATTTGTAACTTGCACACTATACGTTAACGTATCTCCTACTCGCGTTGCTTGTTTATTTACTGTTTTTATTACATTGAAGCGCCCTCTATTCACCCTCGTTATTGTCGTATTACTTGGCTGATTTACTATAACTGGTGGCTCTCCTGGCACTAAAGTAAAGCTTCCTGTTATATTTGCAACGTTCGTAATTGTTCCTGATGACGGGATGTTTGTAACTGTCGCTTGAAACGTCACGATAACCGTTTCACCAACTGGTATATCTCCAACTCCAAATCCAGTAATCGGATTTAAGTTTGGTTGCGGGGCTCCATTTATCGTTACACTATTTGCTACAAATGACGCACCTGTTGAAATGGTATCAATAAACTGAACATTGTTAGCTGTTACTGTTCCTGTATTCGTTATTTGTACTGTATACGTCAATATATCTCCCACTAGAGTAGCGACTCTATTTACTTGTTTAATAGCATTAAAGCGTCCTCTATTTACAGTTGTGAGTGTTGTATTACTTGGCTGATTTACTATAACTGGTGGTTCTCCTGGTACTAATATAAAGCTTCCAGTAACATTTGCCGTATTGGCAATTGTTCCGTTTGACGGAACGCTAACAACTGTTACTTGGAATGTGACTTCTACACTTTCACCTGGATTTATATCTGGAAGCGTGAACCCATTATTCGGATTGAACCCAGGTTGTAACACACCGTTTATCGTTACACTGTTCGGTATGAATGTTATAGAGGAAGGTAATACATCACTATATTGAACATTCGTTGCTATCACGGTTCCCGTATTTTGAACTACTGTTGTATATGTGATTGTATCGCCTACCGCAACAACCGGCTGACTTACTGATTTTAATACATTTAAACCAGGCTCATTGATTTCTGTTAATGTCGTATTACTCGTCGTTGTTTCCGTAATAGGCGGCTCTGTTTCACTTACTGCAAATGTAGCTGTAACGTCTACAAAGTTAACAACTGTCCCACCTTCTGGTATGATTTTTACCTTCTCTTGATATGTGACACGTACAAAATCACCTACAGGTATATTTGGAACTGTAAAACCACTAAAAGGATCTAATCCTGGTGCCGGTACCCCATTTATGCTCACACTTCCTGGTACAAATTCTACACCCGCGGAAGTAGTATCGATAAATTGAACATTCGTCGCTGCCACTGTTCCAAAATTAAAGATAAATACATTATAAGTTAATATTTCTCCTACAGTTGCTACTTCTTTATCTACTAGTTTCAATGGAAAGATAAACGCTATATTAATTGTCGTAACGACTAAATTCGTTAATATCGTTTCCGTAATCGGTGGTTCTTGCGGATTTGGTTGTGAAGTAAATGTAACATCTGCATCATTTAATATGACTTCATTATCTGGAATTTCCGTAATCGTCACTTGGAACGTCACAGTAATATTTGCACCTGCATTTAATAACGGAGTAACTGTAAAGCCTACTTCTGGATTTAATCCAGGTTGCTGTATTCCACCTATCGTTACACTGTTCTCAACAAACGTCGTCCCTTCTGGAATGACATCCTGGAAGAGTACGTCTGTAACAGGGATAATTCCTACATTCGTTATTAACACTGTATACGTTAATACATCTCCAACAGCTCCGGCGGCAACATTTACTGTTTTTGTTGCTGTCACTTCGCCAGGAGGAGGTAATGGTATTGTAACTACCGTTGTATTACTTGAATTCGTTGTTGTTACAGGTGGTTGTAAAGGATTTAATAAGAAAGTGGCTGTAGCAGATGCTGTATTTAATACTGCTCCGCGTGTAGACGGTGCAATTACCGTAGCTTGGAACGTTACTGTCAACGATGTTCCAGCCACAATATTAGGAAGCGTGAAACCTATATTCGGATCGAATCCAGGTTGAGGCGTTCCATTTATCGTTACACTATTTGCTACAAATGTCGTTTCTGGAGCAATTGGATCAATGAAAGAAACATTTGTTGCTGTTACTGTACCGTTATTTCGAATGACAACAGAATATGTGTAAGTTTCTCCAAGTGCTGCTTGTTGTACAGATGCAGATTTTTGTATATTTAATTGTGCTGTGTTTACTTGCGTCACTACAAAATTACTATTTGTAATAGTCGTTATTGGAGGGTTTGCTGGATTTATAAGAAAACTTGCAGTAACGTTCGATTGGTTTCGAACATTTCCACCGCTCGGAATACTCTTCACTGTAACTTGAAACGTAATCGTGGCCGTTTGTCCGACCGGAATATTTGGTACTGAGAATCCTGCCATAGGATCCGCGCCTTGCTGAACGACTCCGTTGATTGTTACACTATTTACTACAAACGCAGTACCGGAGGGAATTTGATCTTGAAAAATAATATTCGTCGCAGGAACAGTTCCTGTATTTTGAATAAGAATCGTATACGTTAACGTATCCCCTACTCCTGCTTGTGGTGTATTTACACTCTTCATTATATTAAGTGATCCTACATTCACTCGCGTCACAACAATATTACTAATCGTTACAATTGTAATTGGTGGCTGGAGAGGACTTACTTGGAAATCAGCAGTTACATTCGCATTATTCGGAAGAACTCTATTTGATGGTACACTTGTGATTGTCACTTGGAAAGTAACTGTTACCATCCCTCCTACCGGAATATTAGCAAGTGGAAATCCAGTTGTCGGGTTTAAACCTGGTTGAGGTGTTCCATTTATTGTTACACTGTTTGCTACAAACGTTGTTCCAGAAGGAATCGGATCAAGGAATGATACATTTGTCGCTGCTACTGTTCCACTATTTTGTATACGAACTGTATACGTTAACGTATCTCCTACACCGGCTTCAGTAGCACTTACACTTTTCATTACATTTAATCCTGAAGAATTCACGACCGTCATAACAGTATTACTTGGTACTGTTACAGTAATTGGTGGCTCTGTTGGATTCAGAAGGAAATCTCCAGTGACATTCGCATTATTTACAACATTATTTCCTTGGGGAATTTCATCAATTAATACTTCAAACGTAACAATTACATTCGCCCCAGTAGGCAAATCATTTAACGGGAATCCAAGTTCTGGATCTGCACCTTCTTGTAAAATACCATTAACCAATACACTGTTTTCAATAAATAATGTTCCTTGTGGAATTGAATCTTGGAAAAACACATTTGTAGCTGGTACACTACCTGCATTTATGATTTCAATTGTATATACTAAAACGTCCCCTACGGTTGCAACAGCAGTATTCACTGATTTCACAACTTCAAAGTTCCCTGATTGTACTGTTGTATTCACAATGTTACTTGGAACATTGATTGTTACGGGTGGTTCACTCGGATTCACTTGAAAACTTGCTGTTACATTCGCCTGATTTAAAATATCTTCATTTTCTGGATCCTGTACAATTAATACATCAAATGTAACTACGACTGTTTGAGCCGCAGGAATATTAGGAAGAGAAAATCCTGTATTCGGATTCAATCCACTTTGTGGTACTCCATTAATTGTTACAGAATTTGCAACAAATGAAACAGCAGAAGAAATAGGGTCTTGGAAAAATACATTTGTTAACAGAACGTTTCCTGTATTTTGGACGGCAATTGTGTATGTTAAAGTATCCCCTACCGCCGCTTGTGTTGTATTCACTTCTTTTATTACATTTAAACCGCCTGTATTAACTTGTGTCACAACTGTATTCGTTTGTCTATTAATTGTTATCGGTGGCTGATTCGGATTAACAACAAAATTAGCAGATACATTTCCGCGATTCGCAATCGTACCTCCCGATGGTGTAGATATTACTCGTACTTGAAATGTAACAGTCCTACTTCCGCCAGGAGATATATTAGCTACTGTAAACCCAGTCGCTGGATTTGCCCCAGGTTGTGAAACCCCGTCCACCGTCACACTATTTGCGATAAAAGTCGTCCCAACTGGAATCGGATCTTGAAAAATAACATTTGTCGCAAGTACATTTCCGATATTCTCAATTGTAATAGTGTACATAAGAACGTCATTCACTGTCGCAAAAGCTTTATCCACTGTTTTTCTCGTTCTTATATCAGCTATATTAATAGTAGTAACTACAGTATTACTTGTCGCTTGCCCTGAAACTGGTTGTTGACCAGGTACTGGAGTAAAGGTAAATGTTGCACTCGCACGATTCGGAATTGGATTGACAAGAGGATTAGATGTTACTCGAACTTGAAAGCGCACTACAGTCGTTTGCGAAGCATTAATACTTCCAAGATTAATACTACTTGCTGGATTCGCTCCTGGACGCGCTACTCCATTCACCGTAACACTATTTGGAACAAATGTTGTTCCAGCCGGGATGCTATCAACAAAAATCACATTGTTTGCAGCAACATTCCCATTATTTGTGACATTAACTGTGTACGTTAATACATCATTAAGTGTCGCAGTCTGTAGATCTACAGATTTTTGCATACTTATAGTTGCTTGGTTCACTGTCGTTTGTACTGTATTTGAAGAAGATGTACTTGTAATAGGAGAACTACCGACAAAAGGACGGAATTGATATGACACCATTGCACGATTTAAAATAGGATTGGGATTCGGGAATGATGTTATTCGTACTTGAAATGTAACAACTCTTTGCATGTTATTTGGGATTGTTCCTACATTAATTCCACTAGCAGGGTTTGCATTCGGCTGTGTTACTCCTCCTACCGTTACACTACCTGCAACAAACGTCGTTCCGTTCGGAATACTATCACGTAATACAACATTTTCTGCACTTCCTGTCCCTGTATTTGGGACCGTAATCGTATAAGTGAGAGTATCCCCTACCCCTGCGACTGTTCTATTAACCGATTTAACAGGATTAATAATTGGACCTGTTGCATCAATTTGAACACCAAAACCAGCTGCAGCGTATCCATCTCCATTTGTAACGAAGCGAACAGTTGCTGACGTTTGATTGTTTACTAAAGACGTAGAGGCATTTACATTCGTAATATCCCACCCTTGTCTTCGGACAGCTAAAGCTATCCCTAACGGCTGATTCAAATCTCCAAATGTCCCAGTTGTATCTAACTCTCCAATATCATTACAAATTTGAGACTGGAAGAAATTATTTGCAGGGTTTCTCGGCCCGAATAATGCAACTGTAGCATTTGCATTCGGTCCAAAGCGAAGTTGATCTCCAGAAATGTTGGAATCTCCCTCTTGAGCAGTTACAAGTACCCTTCCTGTTACAGCTCCTGTAGCTGGCGTAGCAAATCCTGAAATAGTAGCATCAATAATTTCTTGACCTGCATATACTGACAAATTTCGAAGTGGTAAACTTGCATTTTGATACACAACCTCAAGCGTCCATCCAGCTGAACGACTAATTGTTGGATCGGCTGAAGTTCTTGCAGCTGGCACAGCACCCGTTGTATATGTGCCTGCCCCACCTGCACTAACAAGATTCGTTACATTGGCAGAGCGAGCATAATAAAACTGGTTTCCTACTGAACCTTGCTGCGCGGTAGCAGGATCTGGCGTAACAGAAAACGTCCCTGCTGGCGTTGTAAATGTAATGTTATCATTTAAAAATGGTAAAACATCTTCCGTATCAGTCCGGAAAGTACCAGCCCAAACTAATTCTGCATATAACACACTGCTTCCCGCTGGAAGATTTAAAATTGCACTTGAAGAATTCAATTGCCACTCATCTGTTGTCCCTGCTGGGAATCCTGGTACTTGCAGCGCTGTATTTACTGTCGTAAACACAGCAAGTGTACCAAAAATATTACCTGGTGCAGGTGATGTAGGGCTAAGTCCCAGCGTATTCCCAGTAAACGTGACGGCACCAGGTACTGTTGTCGTAAAACGATTTATAAAAGGCACACAATCATCTCATTTCAATTATAGTAAAAAGTGCTCTATACTATAAAATGTAGACAAACTATACAATGTACGTTGTCCAACAAAATTCCGCACATATGAGAGGAGTTTATAAAACTATGCGCTACGTTATCATAACAGGAACTTCACAAGGTTTAGGTGAGGCTATTGCCACACAATTGTTAGAAAAAAATACAACTGTCATCTCTATTTCTAGAAGAGAAAATAAAGAGCTTACGAAACTCGCAGAACAATATAATAGCAATTGTGTTTTCCACTCCTTAGATCTTCAAGATGTACATAATTTAGAAACGAACTTTAACAAAATCATTTCATCTATTCAAGAAGACAGTGTATCTTCTATTCATTTAATTAATAACGCTGGTACAGTCGCACCAATGAAACCAATAGAAAAAGCTGAAAGTGAACTGCTCATTACGAACGTTCACATTAATTTACTTGCGCCAATGATCCTCACCTCCACTTTCATGAAACATACGAAAGAATGGAAAGTAGATAAACGTGTGATAAACATTTCATCTGGTGCAGGAAAAAATCCTTACTTCGGATGGGGCGCTTATTGTACAACGAAAGCTGGCGTAAATATGTTTACACAGTGCGTAGCAACCGAAGAAGCAGAAAAAGAATATCCAGTAAAAATCGTGGCTTTTGCACCTGGTGTTGTTGATACAAATATGCAAGCACAAATTCGGGAAACAAATAAAGAAGACTTCACAAACTTAGACCGCTTCATTACATTAAAAGAAGAAGGAAAGCTATTATCACCCGAATATGTTGCGAAAGCTATTCGGAATTTATTAGAAACCGAAGACTTCCCTCAAGGCGAGGTTATTAGAATTGACGAATAACAAAAAGGCGTGCTATTTTAGCACGCCTTTTTGTTCTACTTCTCTAAAAATATGAGTACAGACTCCGCAATTTGCTCATAACCGATTTCTTGATAAATTTTATTCGATGTCGGATTCGCTAGATCAGTATATAACGTAGTCGTCTTGTACCCTTCATCTAACATACGTTGACTAAGTGCCGCTACACAATTAGATGCGTATCCCTTTTTCCTTGATTCTTTAGGTGTATATACGAAATTAACTGTTATATTATTTTTAGTTGGACGTGTTTTTGCTGCTACAGAAACAAGTTTTCCGTCTACTTCTAGACCAAATAAACGATGATTAGTAATTAATGTATGTGCCGTTTGTTTTGCTTCTTCTTTCGTAGTAGGAAGATTCACATCTTCACAAAATTGATATATCCACTCTTCTATTAATGTTAGTTCATCACTACTTACTTCTCGAAAAAAACCATCCTCGCTCGGTTTCTTCTTCACTTCTTTCAACTCATATACCCCTTGCTCCATTACAACATTCGTTTTCTTATTTTCTAACACCGCAATCTCTTCTGCTAAGTGCTGTACAACTTTCTTATCACCAATTAATCCAGGAATATCCGGATATATTTTCGTTAACTCTTTTGCAAGCTCCTTGATAGCTACTCCCGAAATTTCAGAAGTTGCAACAATGATTTGTTTCTTCTCTTCTGTTTGAAGAAATACAACTGCAATTTCTTCTCCTTGTTTCGCTATCCCCATAAATATCGGTTGGTGGACCATTTGTAATACGCCTAATATGAGATTATTTTCCTGCTCATTCTTTTCTAGAAATGGTGTAACCTCTTCTTTAAAATTAACAATCTCTTCATATACATGCAATTGAATCATCGACAATCTCTTCTCTCTATTTATAGTTTTATTAAGGTATTGGCGATTAATTCACTAAATTCCTCTTTTACGATTCAATAATATTCGAAGCTAACGTATTCAAATTATTTTCAGCTTGTAAAATTCTCTGTTTTTCCTTTTCAAATACCTCTTCTTCTTGTCGAAATGACTCTTTTCGATTGTTAATCATGCGCTCCATTTCTTTTTTACTTGGCCCACCGTATACATTTCTTTTTTGTATAAAAGCTTCTGGCGATATAATTTCTTTCCACTCTTTTTCTAATAAAGTTATATTAAATTTTTCTTGTAAGTACATATTCACATCTTTCAAATGTAATTCATGAAGCTCCTTTTTCTGCTCCAATAACATATTTGCAATAGCACTCGCTGCATGATGCGCATGCCGAAATGGAATGTCATAGTTTTTTGTTAAAGCATCTGCGAAATCAGTTATCGTAATTGCATGTTTATAGGAACGATTTTTCAACGTTTCTTCCTCTACTTTCATCGTTCGAATAACTGCATTCATAATAGAAAAAACACGAATAGTCTTTCCAATCCCTTTATATAAATACGGCTGCAAGTCATCCTCTGTATCCACAATATCACCAAATGGTGTATTATGAATCATTTGAAATACTGTAAATGCTTCTCCTAAAGCACTACTCGTAATTGCACGGGCGTGTTCAATAGAAACTGGATTTCGCTTTTGCGGCATAATACTACTAATTTGCACATATGGCTTCGCCACAGTAATACCATCATATTCTTTCGTCGCTAATAGTAAGAAGTCATGGATCCATCTGCTCGTATTCGTCATCATTACCATAAGTAAAGAGCTAACTTCTAATAAATAATCCGCTCCAGCAACAGCATCATATGAGTTCTCAATTACATTTGTAAACCCAAGTAAATCGGCAACTCGCTCTCGTTTAATTTGGAAACTTGTTGTAGAAAGCGCAGCGGCTCCCATTGGCGACTGATTTAAAAGTTTGTACGTTTTTTTCATGCGTTCTAAATCTCTCTGCATCGTATCATAAATCGCTAACGTATAATGACCAAATGTCGTTGGCTGTGCTGGTTGTGTATGTGTATAAGCTGGCATAATCGTTTCCTTATGATCAGAAGCAAGTTGCAGCATACTTTCCTGCAATAACAAATGATGTTCCATTAATCGTAATACATACCGTCTTAAACTCATGCGATACATCGTTACACCCATATCATTTCTACTTCTACCAATATGCATATTACTTACAAAATCGCTTTTTGCTTCTTGAGAAATTAAATGTTCCACTAAAAAAAAGAGATCTTCATGCTGCTCTGTATAGAGCAATTGCTCTTCTGGCATTCCCTCGACCTTTTTTAATGCGTGTAATATAACTTTACCTTCTTCCTTTTTCATTAAATTTTCTTCCATCAGCATTGTAATATGCGCTTTATGCACTTGAAACATATCTTTCAATAAGTAATTTCGTTGAAAATTAAATACATGTTGTAATACACAATTCACATATGTTTTCCCAGGGAAATCAGCGCCTTCACTCTTTATAAACTCTTCTTTATTTTGTTTCATCACCTTTTCCCCTTTCACCTAAGTATTACTACCCATCATACCCAGATATAGCAAAAAAGTGCTTGTATATAAAAATAAACTCGGCGCCTCTGCACCGAGTTTACTTAATAAAAGTCGCATCATACTTATCACTTTGCAACACTTGGAAATGTAAGTTTGCTAAATGTTTCCGTATTTCTGCACTGTCGTCCTCATTTAAATTATTTGCTAAGAACACTATTTCTGTACAGTTCCCGCGTTTATCCATTGCATAAACTGCCTTTGTAACTGTCCATGGTGTATAACCATTTTTTTGGCCTGCATGTCTAAATGTTTTACGATATTTCTTAGCGCTCATATCTGTTTCAACGATATTCGCCCATACTTTTTCTTCAGCTTCTGTTAGGCCACCTTTATGATTTGCCTTTTGAAGCAGTACCATATAATCGTTTGCAGAAGCAGCTGGCAATCGATCTGACCAAATTTTATCGTAACGTTCCTCTAAATAAAGAGGAATTTCCTTCTGTAATAATGGCCCCTTCTTTTTTAAGCGTTCATGAATAATCATTGCATATTCACGATATTGCTCTTGAGACATTTCTTTTAACTTCTTCTCTATTTTATATTTCGGAACATGTAATTCTTTATGCAAATATCCTGGAATGTATAAAGATGAAACGATTGGAAATAGCGGCTGATGTGCTGGAAGCGATAAACTTTGTAAATTCCAATTAATATTATCTAATCCTAACACTTCCATTAAATATTCAGCATTCGCATTCGAACTAAACTTAACCATTCCTTTTGCCACTTCTTCTAAAGAAACCGCTCCTTCAGTTATCTTGCCTGTCTTCTCCAAATATCTTTGCCATCTATCTTGTGCACCACCATCTGTATTCGGTACATAATACCGATTCACGTCATTAATGGAAACAAAACTAGACGAATCAATTTTCCCTTCCGTAACTTGTTTCGTATATTCAAGCGCCACAATTAATTTCATTGTACTAGCAACTGGCAATACAACGTTAGGATTGACAGAATAAACAACTTTATCATTTCTCTTTACTAGAAGCGCACTATTTTTTTCATCTTTATGTTCTTCAATAAAGGATGCAATATACTGTGCATCATCATTATTTGAACTCCACACTTTTTTCACTAAAAAGTTACCCGATATTAGCAAAACGAAAATACCCACAATCACTGCGCATACTATAGTTTTTTTCAAATAAAATTCCTCTCCTATTGTGTAACTCTTCTCTATCTATCTCTTACAAACAAAATAATGGAGATGATTATTTTAGTAATCATCTCCATTATTTTAACTTGTATTCTCCCATTATGTCTACGTCATAATTTTAACGAAATCTTCGAGGAATTTTTTATAATGTAACGACCAACCAATTCGCACCCAATTCTTTAATGCTTTTGAGTCAGGTTGAGGCCGGAAATCAGCAATACTCTCTCCTTTTGCAATTCCAACTGTATCTACATCGACTCGGCGATATACATAATCCAAAAGGGACGGATTTGCCGCTACCATCATTGTAACGACATCATGTACTGGACTACCTGTTATTTTCGGGTTTAACTTTTTATATGTTTTATAATAATACGTAAATATCGGCTCGATCAACTTATTGAAACTCGTTTTAGAGTGTTTTGTAATATATTTTACCATTTCCGGCGTAATAATAGCTTCAGATGTAACGTTAAGTGGCACTAATGTCACATTCTTAGCATTTTGCATAACTAATTGTGACGCAATGGGATCACCATGAAAATTCGCCTCTGCGACTGGTGTCACATTTCCAGGCATTAAAAAAGCACCACCCATTATATAATATTCTTTCACAAACTTCATCATCGGCTTTTCTAAAATAAACGCTGTCGCTAGTGTCGTTGACCTACCTGCATCAACTATAATTAATTCTCCTTTATACTTTTCAAGAATATCAAAAAAAGAACAAAAAGGTTTTATATTTGGTGAAAAAGTTTTTGGAGGTTTAATTGGTCCTAAACCGTCTGCCCCATGAATTTCTGGATAATACGTTGTAACATCTCCGGATAAAGGGATTTTTGCACCATTAATAACAGGTATATCCTCTCGCCCTGCCATTTGCAATAAATATGCTGCATTACTCGTTGCCTTTTCCTGCGTTACATTTCCATATCCCGTTACAACACCAACAATATCAATATCAGGATGCATAATTCCATACATGATGGCTAAAGAGTCATCAATTCCCGGGTCTCCCAAAAATAACACTTTTTTCATCGACCTCAACTCCATCCCCTCAATTGTTATTAATTTATGAATAGTCATTGATATACAGAATAAAAAAGAACAAATTCATACGAAAAAACGCAGTCCTATAAGGACTACGTTTTTCATATAACCTATGCTGTTTTTTTCACAGCACTCATACTTCCAATGATGTAAGCGATAAACGCTAAGCAAATCGGGAAGACAACCGTATGTATACCGAACGGATTTGGGTAGAAAAGATGGATACACATATATGACCCTACTCCAACTACAATAGACGCAAGCGCTCCTGTTGCATTCCCTTTTCTCCAATATAACCCTAATACGATCGGCCAAATGAATGCTGCTTCTAATCCACCGAAAGAAAATAAATTTAACCATATTAAAAAATCTGGTGGTTTAATTGCTGCTGCATAAACGAGCAGCCCTACGATAGCAGTAATCCATAAACTTCCTTTTCTAATCGTACTATCTGCTGCATCTTTATTTATGTAATTCACGTATATATCTTTAATGATTGATGAACTTACAAGTAGCAATAACGAGTTTACTGTAGACATAATGGCTGCCATTGGTGCAGCTAAGAAAACCCCAGCTAGCCACGGTGGCAACACTTCCATCGCGAGTAGCGGCATTACTTTATCTGGTACTGTTATACCTGGAAGTACGACTCGTGCGAACACACCCGTTAAATGCATACCAATCATAATGGTACCCACAACAATCGTCCCAATTATTAACGCTTGATGCATCGCTTTTGAATTTTTATAAGACATGGCACGCACACTAATTTGCGGTAAACCAACAACGCCAATTCCAATTAAAATCCAAAATGATGTCACATATGATTTCGTTAAGCTTCCATCCGCTCCGAATGGTGTAATTAAATTCGGATTGATTTGAACAAGTTCCTGCATAATCTTTTCAATTCCACCACCGGCAACGACAGTAGCGATTAAAATGATTGTCGTCCCAACTAACATAATGATACCTAATAACGTATCTGATAAAGCAACTGCACGAAATCCACCAATTAATACGTACACAAGTACAGAAAAAGTAAATAAAAATAGTGCTGTTGTATAAGAAAGACCCGTTAGCGACTCAATTAATCGGCCACCGCCGACCCACTGAGCTACTGTTGCTGAAAATAAAAAGATAATAATACATAACGCAGAAAGTATGACAACTGCTTTATTATTATATCTTCCCTTTAAATAATCGATAAGAGTAATAGCTTCCATCTTCCTAGCAATAATGGCAAACTTTTTACCGATAACTGTTAAAACGATATACCCTGTTACAACTTGAATCGCAGATAACAATACCCATCCAAGCCCCATATTGTATGCTATACCAGGGCCACCAATAAAGCTACTAGCACTACCGTACGTAGCAATCATTGTCATTGCTAATAATAAACCACCGAGCTCACGCCCACCTAAAAAATATTCTTGCAAAAACTTATTATGGGCAGTCGCTTGTACACGTCTTGAAGCATATACACCAATTAAAAATACAACGATAAACGAAATTATCATTGGAATGATTACATACCAATTCATCTATTATTCCTCACTTTTTTCTTCCTCATCGAGTGAAATATCTTGAAATACAAAACGAACAACTAAACTAAGTAAAATAACCATAACGATAAAACCAACGATACAGCTATAAAAAAACCATGCTGGAAAACCAAATACATATGTATATTCACTTGGATTTTTACTACCAAGCCCATAAGCAACTCCGTACCATATTATAAAATTGATAATAGCAAGTCCAAGACCAATTAACGCTTCTCTATGGGCGATTCGAAAGCGTGGATCATCATGATAATTCTTCATTTTTCTCCCTCCTCTCACGATGTATTATTGTACCATTGTTCTTCTAGTTTTTCCTACTAGAAAGCAAAAACAAGCAGGATTTTTTATAATCATATAGAAGACTTTCTTACATTACATATTTTTTACAATTGTAACACAAATGAAATTTGAATTTTCAGTATTTGTTAATTATGATTTTAATTAGAGGCTTTCCATCTAGTTTCCACATCCTTGATTTCGGAATAAACGCCGTCTCGTACTGCGTTTACATTATATTTTCAAGGGGGTTATACAATGAGTCAACTAGCTGTAAATCTTCATGAAAAGGTAGAAAAGTTTCTTCAAGGTACAAAAAAGTTATATGTGAATGGACCCTTTATTGAAAGCGCTTCCGGTAAAACATTTAACACACCTAACCCAGCAACTGGCGAAACACTTGCCGTCGTTTCTGAAGCTGGTCGCGAAGATATTCATAAAGCTGTCGTTGCAGCTCGCATGGCTTTTGACGAAGGTCCTTGGTCTCGCATGAGCCCTGCTGAGCGAAGCCGGCTTATGTACAAGTTAGCTGATTTAATGGAAGAACATAAAGAAGAGCTTGCACAGCTTGAAACGCTAGATAACGGAAAGCCAATCCGTGAAACAATGGCAGCAGACATACCACTTGCAATTGAGCATATGCGCTATTATGCTGGCTGGGCGACGAAAATCGTTGGTCAAACAATCCCTGTTTCCGGTGATTACTTTAACTATACACGCCATGAAGCTGTTGGTGTCGTTGGTCAAATTATCCCTTGGAACTTCCCGCTTCTTATGGCAATGTGGAAAATGGGAGCAGCGCTTGCTACAGGATGTACAATCGTTTTAAAACCTGCAGAACAAACTCCACTATCTGCCTTATACTTAGCTGAATTAATTGAAGAAGCTGGATTCCCGAAAGGTGTTATTAATATCGTTCCTGGATTCGGTGAATCAGCTGGACAAGCTCTTGTTAATCATCCACTCGTTGATAAAATTGCATTTACTGGTTCTACTCCAGTCGGTAAGCAAATTATGCGCCAAGCATCTGAAAATTTATAGGTACGTTTTTATGTGGTCATTATTATAAACTCCTTGTGCCCCATAGGTTATTCGTATTTTGACCACCACCTACTGGTCAAAATGATTTATTAACTCCTTCTAAAACCCCTATTTTTAACTCACTTTTAAGTACAAATACACATATACTATTATTGGACTGGGCATCCTGTATTTCGTTGAGATGCTCCGCATATACTATTATGGGTGCATCCTGCATTTTGTTAGGAAACTCTTTACTGGTAACGCATATACTGTTACTGGGTGGAGTCCTGCATTAACACTGAGACATTTTTTACTAGGAGGGACTTTTATGTTTGAAGAAAAAGAAAATGAAGAACAAGACGAGATAGAAGAACTTAAAACAATTCCTATTGCAGACTATGTAAAAATGAGACGTGAACAACGAAAACAAGAACAAGCAGAGTTCGAAGCAAAACTAAAAGTCCTCCAAGAAAAAACAGATAGACTCAAACGAGAATTAGGCTACAAAGATCGAAATCAAAAAACCTCCGAATGAAACTCTTCGAAGGCGCTTTGATTCTTTTTTATGTTATTACACATCAATCCCATATATTAGGACGTTCTATCCCCATATTTCGCATATAATCTAATAGTTGTCCAGTATGTACCGCCTCATGATAAGCTATTCGCATTAAAAAATCTCCTAGCGGTCGAATATAACCTGTAACCCCTTTACCACTTAAATCGGATCGATCTATTAGAATGTTTACTAAATCATCCTTCGTTAGAGATTGGATAAAGTTTAAGAATGTTTCTCGATAAGATAACGAAAATTCGATTTCCGCTTCAAGATTTGTAAACTCTCTTAAAGAATATGATTCATCAAGATTTTGTGAATTTCCATGATTTTGGATGATTTGATAATAATAATACTCTGATTCCAAAACATGTCTAATCATTTCTGCACATGTAAAGGCTTCATCATCTGGCTTCCAGTTTAACATGTGTTCAGGAATAGCTTTCCATACTTTAATACTTCTACGTCTCGTTTCTTCTAAATTCAAAAGAATTAATTCGACCTCATTCACAAAATTACCCCCCTTTGTTCTTATAGATTAATAATAACAAATATACAGAAAATTACAAGAATACACGTTCGTTAATTAACTTAAAAACTATTTTCGAAACTTACTTGCAAAGGAAGACTTTACTGGCTTCTTATCAATCGGAAGAACCTTCGGCCCTTCTTGTACCTCTTCCTTCTCTTTAAAACCCTCTAGGAAAGCCATAGGCTCCTTAAACGCCGTTTTCATGGCATAGTCCACATTTTTATCCACTTCTTCGTTAGAATGCCCCATTAACGTTCTATACAGCCTATATACCACACCTTGTAGTTTTTCTATGCTTATATTTGCCTTTTTTAGATCATCTTTCACCTTATCGTGGCTTTCTTGCAGGTTGGATAAGTCTTTCTGTAATTCTTTTTCTCTATCTAGTGACTCACGAAACTGTTTTTCCATGAAAAGTAAATGCTTTAATAGGTCGTCTTTGTCTTTATATCTTTTATCGACCAAATCAACTACATTGGGTACTTTTACTTCTTTTCCCTTGGAAACAGTTACAGCTTCACTGAATACTTCATTTGCTTTGTCTACTTCAATTCGACCCATTCGATTTTCTTTTCTCCAAAAGGCAATAGAGGTTGAGTTTAATATGATTCCTTTCTCGAACAATTCATTCGCATAGCGGTAAATATCTGTATAACCAATTCTCCCCATAGGCTGTACATTCTCTCTAAACATCAAGATTACTTTTCTCACTTCTTCAACAGAAAACTTTGGTTTACGCCCCACTGTTTTAGTCATGTAACATTCTCCCTCCATCCATATCTTCTAACTTAGAACCTAGTAATGCCATTTTGTATATATCGCCCTGTATAGCGTTTGCTTTTGTTTTTATCTTCGTTAACAACTCTGGATTTCTTCTTGATAATTCGTCTTGTAGAAATTGTTTATTTAGGTTTTGTAAGGCTGTTGTCATTTCACTTACGTTATTTCTCATTTCAAGTATTTCTTTTTGAATTGTTTCTTTCTTTTCCAAATACTCTTCGGGTGAAATTCCCCAGTACGAACAGAAATAACAACGTTTCGATTCACATTTTTGTTCTTGATCCTTGCAAAATCCTATTTTCATTTTTTGTTTATACGTTCCTTCGCTTTCATACACTTTCATTTTTACTTCATCGGGGGTAATTCCCACTGATTTAGTTGAGAGACTAGTATTTTTCACTTTTTTCATTAGCTTAAATACTTCGCAATCTACCCAGTACTCTTTATGATTACTGTAATGTAATTGCGTTTGAATTGTTTTATGTCCTCCTAATCGTGCAACCTCAACAGGACTATATCCTTGCATCATCAAAGACATGAATGCGATGTGCCTAGTATCATTCGGTCGAAGGTGATATTCTTGTTCTACTTTAAAATCATATACTTGTTCTATCGTTCTATAAAATCTAGGAATTAATGTTTCCAAATTTCTTCTGTTAAATTGTTTTGTATTCTTTTGAATGTACCCACGAACACTGTCTTTCACACTCATAATCGAAAGATATGAGATTAAAGTATCTGTTTTACCATACTGATTCGTTAAATCAATATAATGACCAATCATTTTATACATTTCTTCGTCTATTGCTACTTTATCCATAATTTGTACTCTCTTTGAATTCTGCTTAGTTCTCGGCAAGTGTAAATAATATTTATCTTTATCTACACTTAAGCAATCTCGTTCTATCAAACAAAACTCCGAAGCACGCATTGGAATAATTGTTGTTAATCTCCACCATATTGCAAGTGGATACACCATGAGTAATTCTTTATCGAAGTTTTCCTTATCCACAAAGCTTTCCAACAATGTTTCAAAATGCTTTTCTAGATAATAAGAAAACGATAGTACATACTGTGAAGGTGGCAATTCTCTTATATTACTTTGATGTTGGGGTATTTTATTTTTTAGTTCTACAAGAACAGGAAGATAATCATCGCCAATCTCTAGATCAGCATAATCAAAGAAATTACACAATGAATTAATCATTTCTCGTTTATAATTATGACTTAGTTCCCCATATTCAATATAATCAACTAAAGCTTTTATTTCGGTTTTTTTGAAGCCTTTAGTCACTTCGAATCCCTTATTTAAATGAATTAGACAATGAACCGCTATTTCTTTGTATTGATCAATAAGATTGACAATCCAACATTTAACGATTTCTTTAAACTCTTTTGGCAATTTACGATTAAAATGCGAGTAATCAAACTTACTGAAGTCATAACCGTTATAATTTTCAACATATAAAACTTTATTAACTTCCCAGTAATCCTCTTCAAATTCACCCCGAAGCCAACGATTTTCTTCTACAAGTTTTTGTACAATCCCCTTAGCTTCAATAACACTCTGTTTTATATCGAATCCTTCATCAGAGAAAACATCTATATCAAGTTCTATTTCTTTTACTGTATCCGTTACGGACATACTAGTTCCCCCTAAACTACGATAAATAAATTGGATTGTATGTTAGGTACGCTTCAAAATCTTCACCCGTTTTTGTTTGTACTTCCCCAATCAAATCTACTAATTCGTTATATTCTTCTTTTCCTCTTTCGAAGAAATGAAATACTTCCTCTTCCCCAAACTTTTGCATCGCACGTTCTACATGGTCTAAATCTTTATATAACACGTTCATAAGACGAGTTTTTTCACCGTCAAAGGTATTTGGGTCAAAATCTTTAACAAACTCAAAAATGGACGTTTTAAAACCTTCTACGAGAGAAGAAACTGCATAAAAGTTTGGAATAGCGAATGGACAGTCTTTACAAGAATCTAAATGTGGCTTTTGACAATTTGGAGAAACAAGGCATTGGAAATTCTCTTCATTGCTCGGTAGAGAATTAACTTGCAAATCAAACATTAAATCTGTAACTTCATCCAATCCCATATTGAAAATTTGATCAGCCACTTTTTGTCTCTCCGCTAACGTTTTATTAATAAATCCAGATGTTGCTTCGAGTTTATGAATCCCACCAAATGTTGCACTTAAAGCTAATATTTCTTGGGTTCTTTGATTTCTATCTTCTGTATCTCCAATCAGAATTTCAGCCATCAAATCAGGGATATAACCAAAGTTTTTTCTATTAAACAAACCCTCACTTAATTCATCCAATTCATCTTGTGGAATTACAAGATAAATGTTGGTAGTTTCGAAATTTTCATGTGCTCGTAGTCGTTGAGCCATTTCTAAAGCTGCACTACCTTTCCCTTTCTTCACTAGAACCATATATATCAACACTAATACTGTACGATTCATTTGTCGGCTTTGAAATTGAAATCCGTCTATTTCAAAATTTTCGAAGAAAGCATTATGAGCTTTTTTACCAAAACTACTATCATCTTGTGTGCCAAAATCTATGATTCTCGTTTCATTAGAATTTGAGCTAATTACAAGGCTTGTCCGCTTTTTAGCAATGATTGAACAAATAATAATTGCAGTCGCAAGTGAAACAGCTAAATCATCTGGACAATTGAAACGATTAGTTGCTCCAGTTTTGTTTACTGTCAAATCTTTTCGTTTAATTTGATTGATAACTGCATTCGCTTCTTCCTTTGTTAAATCTCTTGATTTTAATATTTCTAGAGAATTAATTCCAATCGATTCGAAATCAACCATCGCAATATCCATTACATCTCCGTGTCTCCAGGCATTACCTAAGTGAATCAACACATAGAGCCAAGCAGAACCGTAATAGAATATTTCTTTTTTATCCTTATCTGCGATTATCTTCTCCGCATCTAAAATAGCTTTATGTTTATGTTCCTCTTTTTGGACATAATCATATACTTTTATGTACTCTTCATACTCATATACTTCTTTTGGTTTTTCTTCTACCTCATACTGATAAGGATTAGTAATTCTGTTTATATCAAATGTTTTTTTTCGTGCTTCTTTTTTATTTAAATATATAGTCACTCTCGAATGAAATTCTCTTAAAAAAGCGTATAAAAAACCTTGCTTTTTCACGCCTATTGAAGGATTGAACAATTTGAGATTGATTTCATTTGAAGTCAACGAATACAATTCTTTTTCTATTGTCAAGTTTGATAAATATTCCGTACAATCAACGTAATCTCTCAATAAATTCCTTATACCTCTCTCATTTCTTTCAGACAACACGAACTTCTCTTTGCAGTATGAATACCATTCTTGCTCTGTATATCGACTATTTTTTGAAAAAGAAATTTCTTTTAAAATCAGCCATTCTTCAAATGCTTCTACTGGTGTTTTTTCCGAAAGTATTCTTTTTATTTTGTCTTGCATATCAATTTTATCTTTGTATTCTTGTACTTCTTCCAAGCGAAATACAAATTCTGCTGATGTCCCAAAAGCATATCGTATAATAGCATTTGTTTTTATTGGTGTAAAAACAGCCGTAGGTTGTCGAATATCTACACCGCAAATATTATTGATTTCACTTGCAAGACAATACTTTTCCTTACTTTCCTTCACATTTTCAGTAATGCCTTTAATAGCTTTCTTTGAGTAATACACCTTCTTAGAACTCAATTTAACTGGTTTTATACCCTCTTCTTTAGCAATTGATAGAAGTGTATGTTTTTTTATCCCAAGAATATTGTATATTTCCTCTAATGTATAATAGTCATCTAGATTCGTATTAAACATCTCAAAATATTTAACGTCCTCTATACGATAAAACCACATCATCTTAGTAAAACGTATTCTTTTGAGGTCGTTCTGTCTATCTACAATGTCAAATTGCAAATGACTTATGTTATATTTTTCCGCCAATTCATCGTTTTTTATATGAGTATCAAAAAAGTGAAGTAGTTGCTCCTTATCCACATATAAAAAAGCTTTATTGAAGCCATTTTCGTAATATCTATAATCAATTTTTTCAACATCACAAAGAGCAATAATTTCACCTATTCTCTTTCGACCCGCAACACTATTTCCTGTAACCGTTTCTTTGATACCAAAACTATATACAGCTTCTTTTTCAGTTAGATATTTCTCTTCCATTTCTTCTATTTTTGTCATCAAATTATCTAATTCATTTACGTTAAAAAATGTTGACGGTTTCCCATTACTTCCTCGCCCTTCTTTTGTACTAAGGTGTCCTTCTTTAAGCCAATGTTTAAAACCGCCCATATGCTTTGAAATTTTCCCATATTTTCCGCATTTAATGACTTCTGATTTCGTAATCCACTCTTGTTTCACCAATTCCCCCGCCTTACACCTTTATAATTTTTTCTTCCATTTCTTCACATGGTCATAATCGATAACTCCTAATTTTTCTGTGGGGTAATCTTTAAATTCGTTTACAGCCTGTTGTATTTGTTCTGTTGTCAGTGTTTGGTCAATGTATTCCATAGCCGAAGTTAAGCTTCTATCTCCACGAGCGATTGCTAACTGCGTTGGAGTGAACCCCATATCGATTAACATGTTCGTAAAGACTCCTCGACCGACATGTGTTGACCAAAATGTTCCTGACAAAAGTTCATAATCCTTATGTCCCATTAACGAATCAAGGAATGCCTTTTTCACTTTCTGAAAACGTCGATCGTACACTTTCCCTGACATTGGTTCTCCGTCACCATTTAGGAATAAAGCACTATGATTCTTGCACTTTCCACTCTTAATCATGTAATCTAGTCTTTTATGATGTTTTCTATATACTTCCCAAACGAGGTCATTATCTAAAATCGTTTGTCGAACCATATCTGTTTGTAAGTAGTTGAGCCTCTTTGGATTCTCTGATTTCGTATCCTTTAGACGAGAAAAGAATTTGTTACGATTATCTTTGATTTGGACTTCCATTGATTCGCCTTCATTTACAATCAAATTCCCCCTCGAAACATTAACAACTTCCCCTCTTCTCAATCCTCCATAGAATTGAAAACATAGCCCTAGAGCGATTTCCTCTGCAATATCCATAGCTATTCGAATAAAGTGTGCTGTTAATTGATTTCGGTCTTCTCCAAAATCTTTCAACTTTGATACTTTTCTTTTACTAGTATTTCTCGAAGGGAATCTTGTTCCTAAACTTGGTTCTCTAAATACTGAACCATGAACAGTATCACCATTAAAATTCTTTTTCTCCTCTAAAGGAAAATCTTCGTCTATCCAATTCATTTTTTTCAAAAACACATAAAATGCCGAAAGGTATTTTTCATACTGTTCTACTGTTGCTTTTTGCAATCCCTCTAATGAGCAATGTGTTATATATTGACTACCATGTTTGCGTTCTAATCCATTGATCCCCTTGTCTTTCATACCCACAAACTCTTCATGTCCTTCTTCAATCTTTTGTAAACAAAAATTCAAGAAACGACACACTACCCTTGCAGGTGCATCAGCACTATTTAACGACTTCCCATAAAACTCATACTGTCTTTTTATGAATTCTGATATAGGGTGTGGATATACAATTCCTGTACTTTCCTCCAACACACCTATCGTAATCACTTTTATATTTCTCATTTTTCCTCTAATCATTTCATTTACAGTAGTTTCTTTACTTACAAATTTATAATCCATTACTTCATTCACTTCCCCTCATTCATAAAAGAATTTCTCTCTATGTACTCTCTTTTATTTTTGTTTAATATGATTACTTTTACTACTTTCTTTTCTCTGAAATAGTACCTAAATCTATATTATTTTATTCCTCCTATTTTGTCCACTTTTTGATAAAAGTGGACAAAATATAAAACACCCTTTTATTCCTTTTATATCAATACTTACAATATCCTTTTTTATATAATTTCAGTATTATGACCACTATTGGGGGTATATGAAACATTAAAGCGCGTTACACTTGAGTTAGGCGGTAAATCACCAAATATCATCCTGCCAGATGCTGATTTATCTCGCGCGATTCCTGGTGCACTTTCTGGTGTTATGTTTAACCAAGGACAAGTATGCTCTGCTGGATCACGTTTATTTGTTCCGAAGAAAATGTATGATAATGTCATGGCTGACCTTGTTCTTTACTCTAAAAAATTAAATCAAGGTGCTGGCTTAAGTCCAGAAACTACAATCGGTCCTCTCGTTTCTGAAGAACAACAAAAACGTGTAATGGGCTACATTGAAAAAGGAATTGAAGAAGGTGCTGAAGTACTATGCGGAGGAAGTAATCCATTCGATCAAGGATACTTCGTTTCCCCTACTGTATTCGCTGACGTTAATGATGAGATGACGATTGCAAAAGAAGAAATTTTCGGTCCAGTTATTTCTGCAATACCATTTAACGATATTGATGAAGTAATTGAACGTGCAAATAAATCACAATTCGGCTTAGCAGCTGGTGTGTGGACAGAAAATGTTAAAACAGCACACTACGTTGCAAGTAAAGTACGTGCTGGTACAGTATGGGTAAACTGTTATAACGTCTTTGATGCAGCATCTCCATTTGGAGGATTTAAACAATCTGGTCTTGGTCGTGAAATGGGATCTTATGCATTAAATAACTATACAGAAGTGAAGAGCGTTTGGCTTAACTTAAATTAAGGAGAAAGAACCTGACCTATCCGGTCAGGTTCTTTTCATTATGTATTCCTTTAAACTTGCAATCCTCCGCTCACATTTAATACTTCTCCTGTAATATAGGATGCGTATTCTGATGCTAAAAAGGCTGCTGCGTTCGCAATATCTTCTGGTGTTCCAATTCTACCAACTGGAATCGCACCAACCATCTTTTCTTTCACTTTATCTGGTATCGTTTTTGTCATATCTGTATCCATAAACCCTGGACAAATCGCATTACACGTAATACCGAAACTTCCAACTTCTTTCGCTGCCGTTTTCGTTAAACCTACAACGCCTGCCTTCGTAGCCGCATAATTTGCTTGACCTATGTTTCCTTCCCTACTAATTGAAGATATATTAATAATGCGTCCATACCCTTGTTGTCTCATGTAAAGAAGCGCTGGTTGCATACAATAAAAAACACCGGTTAAGTTCACTTGTAACACTTGTTCCCAAGCAGACTTCTCCATTTTATGTAACATTGCATCTCTTGTAATCCCAGCGTTATTCACCAAAATATGTAATGTACCGAATTTTTGAACCGCATATTCAATTAACGACTTCGCTTCATTTTGATTACTCACATCACATCGATATGAGCACACTTCATATCCTTCGTCCGATAACTCACGTGTCGTTTTTTGTAGCTTCTCTTCATTTACATCGCTAATTAATACTTTCGCCCCTAGTTTTGCATACACCCTTGCAATCTCTCTTCCAATTCCCTGTGCAGCTCCTGTTACAACAGCTGTTTTCCCATTTAAAAACTCCATTCCTATCCCCCATTTCTATTACTTATACTGTATATTTCGGCTTTTTACTTTCCAATTCCTCTTTGTATAAAAAAGTCTATTTGTGTCAAACTAACTTTGCAACGTCGCATAGAGTGCAAGGAGATTGTGTCGAATGAACAAAAAAAATTTCAAACAAAACAAAGCTACTGATGGCATTGATGTAGAGTTCTCTCGTGAACTTGCTGACCACAATGACTTAGAAGCAAATGCACGTGCAAATGCCGCTGGTGCACGTCAAAAACGCCAGTCAACTGAAAAATAAGGAAAACACAACCTTATTCTTTTCAACAGGGACCTACTACCCAACAAAATAAACCGAGAGGTATCTCTCGGTTTATTTTCTATATTTTTTTATATAATGTGCCAAAGTAAGTAGTGGATATATATGGGCATAGCTATGGTAACGAATATAAAACCCACCTGGTAAACCTGTTCCAGTAGGATATTTTTCATTCACATAAGGATTCGCAAGCAAATATGAAATACCTTTTCGAATAATTGGCGTTTCTGTATCATAGTAAGAAATGAGAGCATCTAGCGCCCATGCCGTTTGGGATGGTGTACTAAATGGTAAAGTAACGAACCTTTTCTCCACACTACTGTGGCATGATTCTCCCCATCCACCGTCTTTATGCTGTATATGTTCAAGCCATAAAGCTGCACGTTTTAATGATGGATTGCTAGATGGAATTCCGAGTGACCGTAAACCTGTCATCACCGCCCACGTACCATATATATAACAAATCCCCCATTTCCCATACCATGATCCATTTTTCTCTTGTACATTCATTAACCAATTTATCGCTCTTTGTTTTTGTTTCTCTGGCAATTCATTTTGTGCATATGTTCCGAAAAGCTCTAACACTCTTCCTGTAATATCTGGTGTAGAAGGATCCGTAATCATGTCGCTTGCATTTTCGATTGGTAAATTTGCTAATAAATTGCTCGTCACACCTTGTTCAAATGCTCCCCAGCCACCATCATTATTTTGTAATCCTTTAACCCAAGTGACTCCTTTCTTCCAGGCATAATCTATATTTTCATTCCCTCTATTTTTTGCCAATGCTCTTAGCACAGCTGTTGTATCATCAACATCAGGGATTGTCGTATTCACATCCGAAAAACCCCAACCGCCTGGAGCAAGCGCCGGTGCATGTACGCTCCAATCAGCTTTTTTTGTATGCTGTTTTTTTAATAAATATGCTGTTGCATTTTGAAGCATTTTATTATCTTTCGGAACGTGGGCCTCTTGTAACGCATAGCTGAGTAAAGCTGTATCCCATACAGTTGAAGGAGAGTTTTGCAAATGATTACCGCTTTCCATCTTCCATATATAAGATGTTATCCCGGTTATAGCATTTTGAATTATTGATGATTGAAGAGAATGCCCTAACGCAAGTAAAGCATAAATCATATAAAACGAGGCAGTTGCGTAACTATATAACGTTCCATTTTCATCAATACGCTCTTTCATAAATCGTTCGACTTCCTCATACCCTTTATGATGTAACGAGAGTGGATACGAGATAATTTGTTTTACATCACTTACTAACGTTTGAAACAACGGAGACCGCTCCTCCCGAAACCATTCTCCGCCCCCGCCTGCAATGTGATTTAAATTTGGCAATAACTTTTTCCCTACTCGAAACCTTTTATTTAAACAGAGCATCATCGGAATTAAATGGATACGTGCTGAGCTACTCAATTCAAATATACTGAGGGGAGAATCATTCTGTAGAAACATGATTGGTGTTGGCAAATGAAAGAGTGAAGGATATTCATATTCTCCATGAACCGCTAATAAAAACTTCGTCATAAAATGAGCACGCGCTACCCCGCCACGTTCCTTAATAAACATTTCAGCTCGCTTCATATTCGCATCTTCTTTTGTATATTTTTTTGAAGCCAGTAAGGCAGCATAAGATTGAATTGTAGCAGATAAATTACCACCTACTTCATCTTCATACAATTTCCATGTTCCTTCATTTGTTTGAAGTGATGCTAATCTTTTTACAAACGGTTCTATCTCTTTATCTCTACCTAATAATTTTAACAAAAAAATCATATGGCAATCTGTTAACGGAGCTCCTTCAAAACAAAATCGCCACGTACCATCTTGCCATTGCATCGATTGAAGTGCAGTTGCTCTTCTCGCTATTTCTTCATGCGCTTTTTCATATAATAACAAGTTACTCACCCACCCTTTTGAAATCCGTATAACGATATTCAAGAAAGTAGCTGAATATGTATGAATACAAAGAAAAGCAGAACATATAAAATGTTCTGCTCATAAACAATATCCTACTCCGACAATAATCCCTAATAAAGCACCAACTACTACTTCATACGGTGTATGCCCGACAAGTTCATTTAACTTCTTATATTCTGTTTGTCTACCGTGAAAAAACTCATTCAATATTTTCGCTTGTTTACTTACCGCAAGCCTTACTCCTGAAGCATCATACATAACTATAATGGCAAAAATAGCAGCAATTGCAAATAAAGTACTTTCCACACCTTCTACAACGCCAACACCTGTCGCCAGTGCTGTAACAGTTGAAGCATGAGAACTTGGCATCCCACCTGAAGCGAAAAACTTTGCAAAATCAAATTCACCCGTTTTGACTAATTTAAAGACTACTTTCGTTAATTGTGCTAAAAACCATGAAATTACAGCGGCCATAAGCGGATCATTATGTAAAATTGTTTCCACGTTCTCAGCTCCCTACTAGCTATAATGGAAATCCTTTATAGTAACAGTATAAAGAAAAATGCGTAGAAAATACTACGCATTATGATACTTTTGCTGATTTATTTTTTATAAATTTCGGTTGTTTCTGCACCAAGAACTTTGTTTTCGCTACCGAGAATACAACTAATGCAACCCATATACAGAAAAATGCAATCATATGAGTAGATGTGAAATGTTCACCAAATATGAATACACCTAAAATCAAACTAATTGTTGGTGCAATATATTGTAAAAACCCTACCATATAAAGCGGAATAAGTTGGGCTCCTTTTGCAAAATAAAAAAGTGGCAATGCTGTAACAATGCCCGCCCCTATTAATAGTAATGTCGATAACATTGAAATCGAGCCAAATGAGCCGAAACGATGTACTCCTGTCATTACTAGATAAATAATCGCAAACGGCGTCACTAACATCGTTTCCATCGTAAGTCCAATTGTCGCATCATAGTTTAACAATTTTTTCGTTAATCCATATAATCCAAATGAAAGGGCAAGTGATAAAGAAACCCACGGGATAGCCCCGAAACGTACTGTTAAAATGATAACCCCTACCCCAGCCAAACCAACTGCAACGTATTGCCAAAAGTTTAACTTTTCCTTTAAAACGACTGTACCAAGTAAAATACTAATAAGCGGATTAATATAATAGCCAAGACTTGCTTCAATAACATGATTATGATTAACGGCCCATATGTAAACAAACCAGTTTCCGCTAATCAAGACAGAAGCTATTGTTAATGACATTAATAATTTAGGTCGTTTAAAAAGATTCACGAACTCCCCAATAAACTGACGAAATCTCTTCGTAACACCTAATACGATTAACATAAACACGAACGCCCAAACGATGCGGTGTGCTAATATTTCATCTGCTGGAACTTCCTCAACCCATTTCCAATAGATTGGTAGTATTCCCCACATCGTATACGCACCAGCCGCATATATAATCCCTTTTTTTTGCTCTGCTGTTTGACTCCCCATCTTCCTTTTTCTCCTCTTCTCATTTTTTCTCCATTATACGTTCCCACGTGCCCACTTTACCAATAATCAATCTGCATTTCTTTCGACATTTCTCATACAACGAATAATAAACATACCGTTATTACAACAAGTAACGGTATGCCGAAAACAAATTTCTTTTTATGAGTTTTATGATGAAACATATACATACCAATCCAAGCTCCAACTGCTCCCCCAGCTGCTGCTGATAAAAACAACGTACTTTCTGGCGTTCTCCACTGTTTCTTCTTCGCTTTTCGTTTATCAAGCCCCATAAGGCTAAAAGCTATAACGTTAATAATAAGAAAATAAATCCATTTCATCGCTTTCTCTCCCTATGAAAAATTCGCTTAATGGTAACATGAAAAAACGATGGAAACAACTGAAGAACGCTTTTTATCGATTAGTTACCTTCATATTTACATAGCCAATTAAACAGAAAGATGTTATGGGCAAGATCTTATATTTCATTCCCTTCCCCCACTACCATAGCATCGAAAAAACTTCTCTCAATCTCTTTTTCATCAAAATGAAGAACTACGATTAGCCCCACATATAAAGAAACGAAATTTAAAAACCATTCCCCATTATCATCCTTATTAGCTAAACATTTAAATATCTCTTGAAATTGCATACGCTCGTCTATAGCAACAACCGGTCGCACACCAAAATATTTCAATACGAAATGTAAATCAAGCTGCACGGATAAGGATAAAATATATTTTAATAACTCCGTATAATGAGCAACATTTTTTTGACTATATAACTTCACGAGCTTTTGATGTAAATGAGTAATCGATAATTCTTCATCAGCCATTTTTGTTGCTTCTATCGTTTCAATCATCTTCTTCATATTCATTACATTTACCCCTCCTGTTACAAAACAAAAGCCAAAGCGTATTTATTTTATAATCAGCAATAATTGAGTATTTCTCGTCTCTCTTTCTTCTTCACTAACTAAGTCATACTTTTTTAGAAGATGAAAGACATCATTTAACATTTCTTGTGAGTGATTACCTTGTAAAAAATTTTTTAACCCTTTAAAAATCTCTTCAGATAAAAAACTCTTTTGACTTTCAAGTTTATTCCTTACATCTTCAATAGAATGATCGATATTACACGCCATAAAAAATTCCTCCTCTATCCTTTATAAATAATATCTTCTGCTAACGATGTAAACACTTCTCCAACAAGGGAATCTTCATCATATACAGATGAACCGCTGTTTTCTTCACGTTTTGCAAAAGGTACTTGTGCGATTACTTCTGTTTGCAATTGTTCTGCTAACATTTCCCCGCCGCCTTTTCCGAACAGATAATTTTTCGATCCATCTTGTTCTTCATAATAAGCCATGTTTTCCACAATACCTAAAATCTCGTGTTTCGTATGTTTTGCCATTACGCCTACTCTAGATGCTACGAATGAAGCTACATTATGTGGTGTTGTAACAATAATTTCTTTCGCCTGCGGAATCATTGCTGCAACATCAATGGCAACATCTCCTGTACCAGGTGGTAAATCAAGCAGTAAATAATCTAATTCTCCCCAGTGCGTATTCGCAAGGAAATTTTGAATCCATTTATTTAACATCGGTCCGCGCCACATAACCGGATTATTTCCTTCTGTAAAAAATCCCATCGACATGATTTTAACACCGTGACTAATAACTGGAATTGCTGTTTGATCAATCATCGTTGGTTTTTGATTCGTTTCCATCATAGCTGGAATGCTAAAACCATATATATCTGCATCTAATATCCCCACTTTTTTGCCCATACGAGCTAAAGCCGTTGCAAGATTAATTGTTACAGTTGATTTTCCGACTCCACCTTTTCCGCTCGTTACAGTAATAAATCGTACTCCTGAATCAGGACGAAGCATGCTCGGCATACCAGTTTCTGTTCTACTATTTTTCTTTAACTTTTCTGTTAGCGTAGCTCGTTCTTCTTGTGTCATAGAACCAAACGTCAAATCTACTTTAGATGCACCAATTGCCTGCAGAGACTCTTCTACATCTTGTTGAATTTTTGCTTTTAACGGACAACCTTGAATCGTTAGCACTACTTCAAGTTTAACCTCTGTTCCATTCATTTGTATATTTCTAACCATGTTTAACTCTACAATACTTTTGTGTAATTCTGGATCCTCTACATGTTTTAACGCATTCATTATTTGTTCTTGAGTAAGCATAGAACTCATCCCTTCTCGTATTCGAATTTATATATAGCATCTTCTTATCGTTTCAAGAAACGCTTATTATCCACCACTAACAGGCGGGATGAATGCGACAATATCTCCAGCTCGTATCATCTCTTCATTCGTTACAAACTCTTCATTAACAGCCACCATCACTCTATCAAGCGATTGTAAACTATAGTTTGCTTTGAGCCATTCTTTTAATTGCTGCACTGTCATTTCTTCTTTTTCTGAAATTACGAATCGATCTAATCCGACTTCCTCACGCAAATTTGCAAACAGTAAAATTGTAATCATTTTCTCATTCTTCCTTCTTCGGTTTTCCTGCTGGATATGGTGTATTTTCAAGTTGATCGCCAATCCACATCGTCCCATCTTCCCAAAATTCTTTTTTCCATATTGGGACGATTCGCTTTATACGTTCAATTGCGTATTCATTCGCTTCATAAGCTACTTTACGATGCGGTGATGAAACTGCAATGACTACCGCAATATCCATTATTTCTAGCCGGCCTACTCGGTGAGTAATTGCTACTTTTGCATCCGGCCATCTTTCACTAATTTCTTCACCAATTCTCATAAGTTTCTTTACTGCCATTGGTTTATATGCTTCATACTCTAAATGTAGCGTTCGTTTTCCTTTTGTTAATTCTCTCACTGTACCAATAAAAGTTGTAATCGCACCTGCGTCTCTTCTTGCAACCTTATTTGTTACTTCTTCAACTACAATCGGTATATCTACAATTTCAAATAGCACTTGTCCCATTAGAATCACCTCTCACTTTATAAAATGTCCAAGGCCATTCACTACCTTCGTTATCTTCCAACAAGAGAACATCTACGAACATATCTTTTTTATACCCTCTCGTACCACCTGGAAGTACAATAAATATATTTGTCTCTGCTAGAGAAGAAACTGAGCTAGATTTATCAAACCCTGACGGATAAGCGATTAACTGCCCTTCGTTATATGTTAGTTTTCCTCGTACAAATCTTGTAAATGGATTTGGCTTTAGAAAGTCTTCTCCTAATAACGCTTTTTCTCTTTTTACATGTGCTTTTTCACTAAACATATACGTCCGAATACAAGGTCTTACAAATAATTCAAACCCTACGTAACAAGCAGATGGATTTCCTGATAATCCAAATAATAACTTGCCATTTAATTGCGCTACAGTCGTAACACTTCCTGGCCTCATTGCAACTTTATTAAAAAGAACTGATGCACCTAATTTTTCATATATAGCTGGCAAATAATCGTAATCCCCTACTGATACACCACCTGTTGTAATGAGCATATCTACTTGGCTTAATGCTTCTTTTACAGCCGTAAAACACGTATAAAAATCATCGCTAAACTTCCCAAAATATTTTACTCTTCCGCCTGCTCTTCGGATTTGAGACAATATCATATACGTATTACTATTTCGGATTTTCCCTGGCTGTAATGAATCGTTTACATCCAGTAATTCACTGCCAGTCGCTAATAGTCCAACTACAGGCTTTCTCGCAACTGGCACCTCGCTATACCCGAACGTAGCAAGAAGAGCTGAAATACCTGGATTAATGTATGTTCCTTTCTTTGCAAGAACCGTTCCTTTACGAGCATCTTCACCTTGAAAAGAAATATTATCGCCCGTTTTGAATGACCGTTTCAATTCCATATACTTACTGCCAGCCTCCTCATATTGACGAGTCAGCTCTAGCATAACAACTGCATCACATCCACTCGGAATCTGTGCTCCCGTCATAATTCAAACTGCTTGAAACGGACCTACTTTCTCATCGAATAGCGATCCTGCACCGATTTCACCCACTACTTCAAATACAATTGGCGTTTCATAACTTGCTAAATTCGTATCTTCTGCTCTAATAGCAAACCCATCATACGGTGAACGATTAAATGACGGCACATCATGGTCAGCTACTAAATCCTCTGCTAATATACGTCCGTAAGCTAATTCAATAGGTAGTAGCTCCTTTAAGCCGTTATGAGCAAATCCCATCACTTTACGAACAGCCTCTTCAACTGTGATTGGTACTCTTCTTTCCATTGTTGACAACCCTTTCTATTAACCGAATACGCGATAATATAACTGTTTTGCTTTTAAAATATCATTTGTACCATGAATGAAAACACGACCATCTCGAAAAATAACGACGCGGTACTCATCTAGTTGGCAAGATAGTAAATACGGATTCCGATCTACTTTCCCCAGTTTATTTAATACTTTTTCTATATCATCAAAATTGTACTGTCTATTTTCTACCGGTCTAATTTGAACTGTATTTCTTCCGCACAAAACAGCTACCTTCGTTTGGTTTTCGTATGATAAATAAGGATAAGTTCGATTCAAACCACATGAAAGACAAGCGTCTGTTTTTATTTTCCCTAGTTTTATAAAATGGTTTTGATTACTCCATATATCAAACATGAAAAATGTTTTTCTAATAGCTGAAAAATCTTCTACTAAAATTTTGAGTGCTTCCGTCACTTGATATGCTGCGACGATTTGTACAGTCGGGCTAATAATTCCAGCTGTATCACACGTCACACCTGTAACTGGAACGTTCTTCAGCACACAATGTAAACACGGTGTCTCTTGGGGAATAATTGTACAACTCATACCGTACGAGCCAACGCAAGAACCATATACCCACGGGATATTATGTTTTTGTGATAAGTCATTTATTATAAATCGGATATCGAAATTATCTGTTGCATCAATGATTACATCGACATTTTCTAATAGCCCTTCCAAGTTTTCTACACACGCATCCATTACGAAAGCATGTATTTGTACTTCCGAATTAAGTTTTTCTAGCCGATTTTTAGCAGCGATTACTTTTGGCAATTTCTCTCTTACGTCTTGTTCAGAGTACAATTGTTGCCTTTGTAAATTACTCCATTCAACGTAATCACGATCTATAATCGTCAACTTGCCAATACCTGCACGTACGAAACTTTCGGCACTTGCACTTCCTAATGCGCCTACTCCTACAATTAACACATGTTTATTTCGAATTTTTTCTTGCCCTCTACTCCCAATTGGTTTAAACAAATGTTGTCGTGAATACCGCTCAGCCATTACATACCCTTCCTCTCACGAACTCTATTTCATATTAGAATGTTGTTTTTGATAACAAGCAAAGTACGCAAATCCAACAAAACCAGCTCCGCCAATTACATTTCCGATAAAGACAGGAACAAAATTTTTAGCAAGATCCATCCATGTCAGATGACCTGCAAAAATAACTGCTGAGATGACAAACATATTTGCTACCACTTGCTGAAATCCAATCACTACAAATGCCATAATTGGAATCCAAATTCCGATTATTTTTCCGACAAAATCACTCGTCCCATAAGCGAGCCAAAGCGCCAAACAAACGAGCCAATTACACCCAATTGCTAAAATTAAAGTTCTCCCAAATGATTCATGTAACTTTCCTTCTGCTATGGCTACCGTTTTATTTAAATAATCTCCCTCTGTTAATCCGCCAAGATGACCGAAACAATACGCTACGAAAATAGCTCCTACAAAATTCATGAAAGTAATCCAAATCCAGTTATTTAGCACACTAACCAATGTAATTTTCTTTGCATATAGCGCCATAGATAGTGACATCATATTTCCGGTAATTAATTCTCCTCCCGCTAATACAACGAGCATGAGTCCAACAGGAAAAACCGCTCCTCCTAAAATATTTACTAAACTCCCCCAGCGCTCAGGCAAATTACCTAAAACGCGAATGTTAAGTAAAAAACCTAGCGAAATAAACGCTCCTCCTAAAAAACCGAGAATAAGCATTGCTGGCAAGGTCTGACTTACTTTTTGAACACCGGCCTCAATGACAAGCTCAGCAATTTGTTCCGGTTTATGAAATGCCATTACTAATTCCTCCATTTTCTCCAAATAAAAAAGCAGCTTCAAAAAACCTCCTCAACATAAAGGTTTTTGAATGCTGCTTAATTTCTCTGCACATCTTTTACAGAGAGATCAACCATCACTTTTACTATAAAATAGAAAATCTACAACCGTTGCACATCTTCCATTTTGTATATACTTCATCATATTGTCACTTATATATATCAACCACCAATATGTGACATTTCAATTTTAGGTGCTCTTTTTTTACTTGTATGACTTAAGCGTTCATCTGAATAACGATCTTCTCGTTTGTTCCATATATCGCGTACGACATCTGTTATTTCCTCGTCAGTGTATTCTGATCGAAGCAGTTCTCTCAAATCATTTCCTATAGAAGCGAACAAACAAGTATATAATTTTCCTTCTGCAGAAATACGAGCTCTCGTACATGAGGAGCAGAAGGAGTCTGTTACTGATGAAATAATACCTATTTCTTCATCACTTCCAATATAACGATAGCGAGTCGCAACCTCTCCTGCATAATTCGCTTCTATTCGTTCTAATGGCATAACTTGATGAATCGTATCTACTATTTCTTGTTTAGAGACAACCTCTTTTAAATCCCAACCGTTATAATTTCCAACGTCCATATACTCAATAAAACGAAGAATATGTTTATTTTCCTTAAAGTATTGCGCCATCTGCAAGATATCCTGTTCGTTTTTCCCCTTTTGAACGACCATGTTTATTTTAATTTTCATACCGACTTCAGCTGCAGCTTGTATTCCTTCCAGAACCCTTTGTACTTTGCTTCTATTACCATTCAAATAGAAAAACCGCTCTTCTTCTAAGGAATCTAAACTAACTGTCACACGTGATAAACCCGCCTTATATAAATCAGGAGCAAACTTTTTAAGTAACGATCCATTAGTTGTTAAACCGATATCCTCCACACCATTTATTTTATTCAGGCGCTCGATAAGCTGCGGAAGACCTCTTCGAAGTAACGGTTCTCCGCCTGTAATCCGTAATTTTCTAACACCTAAAGAAACGAAAATACGCGTTATCCTTTCAATTTCATCAAAAGATAAAATTTTATCATTAGACAAAAACGAGTAATCCGGACCAAATATTTCTTCTGGCATACAATATCGACAGCGAAAATTACAGCGATCAGTAACTGAAATACGTAAATCCTTTAACGGACGTTGTAGTTTGTCTAATGTGACAGATTTCATATTTATTGCCTCGCTTTTACTTATTTTATATTTAAAACACGCTCCGGATGCGTATATACATTTAAGGATTCATTCCGAATAAACCCTATCGTAGTAATACCTAATTCTTCAGCTAGCTGTAAAGCCAACTCAGTTGGAGCTGATTTTGACAGTATAATTTCACAACCAATTTTTGCAACCTTCAATAGTATTTCCGAAGAAATACGACCACTAAAAACAATGATTTTATCTCTTATAGAAATATTATTTTTTAAGCAATAACCGTAAATTTTATCTAACGCATTATGTCTACCGATATCCATTCGGCTTAAAATAATACCATTCACATTGCACAAAGATGCATTATGAACGCCGCCTGTATGATGAAATGTCTCTGCAGATTGCTGCATTTCTTTCATTAATCGAAAACAGTCTTCTGCAGCAACCTGTACATGAACGCCATTCATTTTCTTTGCGCTTAATGCATCATTTGCAAAAACAAACCCTTGTCTACTCATGCCACAGCATGAAGTAATATAGCGTTTATTTTGCATTTGTTCGTAATACGGATTTACTTTTGTCGTCGTGACATGTACAAATCCTTCTTTCTCTTGTACCCATATGTCATCAATATCTTCATACTTCCGAATAATTCCTTCAGATGCTAGGAAGCCTATTACCATATCTTCTATATATTCTGGAGTACTAACCATTGTAACAAACTCCTGTCCGTTCATTTTAATCGTGACTGGAAACTCTGTTACAATGCTGTCCTCTATATGCTTAAACGCCCCTTGTTCATAACGAAAGATTTCTCTTTCTACCTGTATCGGTTTCACGATCAGTATCCTTCTCTCACGTTATATTTTTATCAAAAACAAATACCGAAACTGCAATATCTTCTTCTACTTTCATATCTGAAAACAAATTCACTAATTTCGCTCCAACAAGTTCCTCCAAATGTTCACGGGAATTCGCAGCATACACTTCTTGAATCATTTTCGTTCTAGCCATATGAACCATTTCCGCACCGTCCATCGTACTTGAAATGAATTTCTCAGTAGGTGTTAAATTTCCGTAAAGAGTTGCAATCGCCATATTTTCAGCAAAAACAGTATGAATTCGTTCTGGCCCTTTTCCGAAAAGTTCCTTTCGAAGTTTTCGAATCATATCATTAAATTCATGTACTTTTTTTGACATACAATTATACCTCCCAAAAAACCTCATTTTACTTTATTATATATTTTACCAAAATGAGCCTTCCGCCCAAACTATTTCGTACAAACATTTGGGCGAAAGGATTCACTTCGTGAAGGTTACTCGTCTTTTAACCCTTTACCCATACCTTTTAAGAAATGAAGCCCAAATCCGATAGCACGGTTAATGTCCGGATCTTTCAATACTTTCATAAGATCGAATACTCCTACTTTTTTATTACTCTCTAGATGCTCATTACCTTCTTCTAGCCCTACTAATAAGCTACCTATAAGCTTTTTCGTAAGTTCCGGGTCAAGTTCTGTTAAAGCACCCGCAGCCCCCATCATATTATTAATTAAATTTGTAACCGGCTCACGAGTCACTTGGCCAAGAACAATCTTTGCGATTGGTTCTTTCGCCTTTAGCATAGAATTTGCAGCTTCTAGCATGCCAATATCATTCAATTCCCCTACAATGTTAAACATTTGATTTAGAGCGTCTTCATTATTAACTAGAAGCTCTTTTAAATCATCTAATTTTTTCTGTTTTATTTCTTCCTCAGTTAATTCTTGTTTTTGAATCATTTTTATAGGTGCAGCCATATTTTTCTCCTCCTACTTATCCGTTAAATGCACATACCCTGGACGTGCCCACTTACGATGTACCTCAATGCCAGCTTGAGGGTGACGTTTTTTATTACGCGGATTCGCTTTTGGCATCGGATTTTCACCCTCAACTTCCAGCACTTCCATACGCACTTTCGTCTGTTTATAAGCAGGTGTGTTCGTACGCGTATCAACGGCAGGACCTGTTAAGAAATTAATTGCTGTTTCATTATCTGTAGAGTTCATCGGTAAATATAACTCATTCGCTTTTACACGATCTGTTACAAGTGCACGTAATTTTAACGCTCCAAACGGAGAGACAAGACGGACTAATGAACCAGTTTTTACTCCACGTTCTTTTGCAAGTGCTGGAGAAACTTCGACGAAAACGCCAGGCACTTTCGTTTGAATACCTGTTGATTTATTTGTCATATTCCCTTCATGGAAGTGCTCAAGCATGCGACCATTGTTAATATGAAGGTCGAACTCAGCTGGGAATTCAGCTGGGCGCACCCAGTCAGCAATCGCAAAACGAGCTTTTTTATCTGGGAAGTTAAATCCATCTTGGAAAAGTAATGGTGTATTCGTGCCGTCAAAACTTCCCCAATGGAAACTATTCCATCCTTCCAGTACTTCATAGTTTGCTTGTGAGAATAGTGGTGATAAACTTGCCATTTCAGCAAAGATTTCACTTGGATGGCTATAATTCCAGTTTGCACCTAATTTATTCGCAACTTCCTGCACGATCCACCAGTCTGGCTTCGCATCTCCAAGCGTAGGAAGAACTTGATATAGTCTTTGAACACGACGCTCTGTATTTGTGAAAGTACCTTCTTTTTCAAGAGATGGCGCTGCTGGTAATACAACATCTGCATATTGAGCCGTTTTAGATAAGAAAACATCTTGCACAACGAAGAAATCAAGGCTTGATAATACTTCATGTACATGATTTGCATTAGAGTCTACAAGAGCCATGTCTTCTCCAACAAGATACATAGCTTTCATTTTCCCTTCGTCGATCGCGTGAAGCATTTCAATATTATTCAGACCTGGTTCACTATTAATTTTCACTCCGTAAGCAATTTCAAATTTCGCACGTTCCATATCGTTCGTAACGTGCTGATATCCAGGAAGCCATCCTGGTAAAGTACCCATATCACAAGCACCTTGTACGTTATTATGACCTCGAAGCGGATATGCACCAGCGCCTGGACGACGATAATTACCTGTTGCAAGTAGTAAGTTTGAAATCGCAGCGGAAGTATCAGATCCACCTGTATTTTGCGTTACCCCCATTCCCCAAAGGATACATGTACCATCTGCATCACGAATCATTTCAGCCATTTGAATCAGTGTTTCTTTTGAAATACCAGTCATTTCTTCTGCATATTCAAGTGTATATGCTGTAAGGCTCTCTTTGAAATCTTCAAAGAAATTTACATTCTCATCAATAAATCGTTGATCGTGCCAGCCTTGATCAATCATATATTTCGTAACAGCCATTAACCATACTTGATCTGTTCCTTGTTTTGGACTAATAAAGACATCTGAACGCTCTGCCATTTCTGTTTTACGAAGATCAGCCACAATTAATTTTTGTCCGTGTAATTTATGTGCACGTTTAATACGTGTAGCTAAAACAGGATGACCTTCTGTCGGATTACAACCTACAATAATAACAAGACCAGATTGTGCAATATCTTTAATCGTTCCAGCATCTCCGCCCATACCAATTGTCCGGAATAATCCGTCTGTCGCTGGTGATTGACAATAACGTGAGCAGTTATCAATATTATTCGTTTCAAATACTTGTCGAGCTAATTTTTGAATCACATAATTGTCTTCATTCGTAATTTTAGATGAAGAAATAAAACCGATAGCATCTTTTCCGTACTCTTCTTTAATCGCTCCTAATTTACTTGCAACTACATTCAATGCTTCTTCCCATGTAGATTCAACAAACGTTCCATTTTTACGAATTAAAGGTTTCGTAATTCGTTCTTTAGAATTTACGAAGTCCCAACCGAATTTTCCTTTTACACAAGTAGAAATTGCGTTAACTGGCGCATCAGAAGAAGGTTGTACTTTAAGAATTTTACGTCCTTTCGTCCACACTTCAAATGAACACCCTACACCACAAAATGTACATACTGTTTTCGTTTTCTTCGTGCGAGTATCACGCATGGCCGCTTCCACTTCTGATACCGCAAAAATACCGCTATATCCAGGCTCAACTTCTTTAATTAAATCTACCATTGGTTCAAGAATATCTGGTTTTAATCCCGTCATAAATCCAGCTTCACCGAGCATCGTTTTTTCCATTAAAGCGTTACAAGGGCAAATCGTTACACATTGACCACAGCTCACGCATGAAGAATCATTAATATTTACTCCTTCATCCCAAATCACTCGTGGTCGCTCAGCTTCCCAGTCTATCGATAACGTTTCATTTACTTGTAAGTTTTGACACACTTCAACGCATTGACCACATGCAATACATTGATTAGGGTCATAGCGATAAAACGGATGCGTCATATCAACTTCACTTACATCTACTTTCGGTTCATAAGGATATTTTTGATGTTCGATTTCCATTAATTCTGCTGTATTATGCAGTTTACAGTTCCCATTGTTGTTGTCACATACTGTACAGTATAATAAATGATTTTCTAATAACCGATCCATCGCCTCTGTTTGTGCTTCTTTCGCACGAGTAGAGTTACGTTCAATGTTCATACCTTCTGTCGCTACTGTCGAACAAGAGCGCATTAACTTTCCGTCAACTTCTACAATACAAGTGTCACATGTTTGAATAGGATCTACTTCTGGCACGTAACAAATTTGCGGATGTTCAATCCCGTTCTCATTTATAACACCCAATATCGTTGAACCGGGCTCCGCTGTATACTTTTTTCCGTCAATTGTAATATGAACCATGTTGTTATTCATGGTCTTTCCCCCTTTTTGAGAATAAAAAAACTCCACCACGAAAATATACGCACCACATTTCGGCACGTTATTATCATGGTGGAGTAGTTTATTAGCACATCTTGCTAAAATACCAATCCATTTATTCATAAATAAAACGATAGATTCATAACAGGTCATATCACGATTCCATCTTTAACACTATAATTATAGCGTTAAAGTTAAAAATATACAATATAAAATTTAAACTACGCATATGTGAGCTTGGAACTATCCATAATAACCCATATAAAGTGAAACTTTAATCAACCCTCACCAATCGGGATAAAACATAACAAGGAGTAAGCAAACAAATGGGGTCTTTTAATAAATGGATTCGTGGTGAAAAATCTTTTTCTACCCAAGAGCAAGCTGATCACACATTAAATAAATTTATCTCTTCTTCCCTTTCCCTTAATTTAAAGCACTTGTCCAAACTGTTTAGCGGTATTCCAGAATTAATAACACGCACTTTTCCATTAAAAAACGGACAGGAAGCTGCACTTATATATATGGAAGGACTTGTAGACAAAACTGTTATTAACGTAAACATCCTTCGTCCTCTCTTGTTTAAAGAGTGGAATGAAGACGATTTTTGGGAAGCCTCTGTTTCTATCGGAAATATTAAAAAAGTTCAACAGTGGACAGACATTGAACAATCTCTTTTACACGGCAAAAGTATTTTATTTATAAACGGGCAATTATCCGCTTTAGAGCTTGATACGCAAGCGGCACCAAAAAGGAGCATTGAAGAGCCTACAACAGAGAGCTCCATAAAAAGCTCACACGAAGGATTTAATGAAGTAGCGAGCGACAGCCTTGCACTTATTCGTCGATATATTCCAAATCGCGAATTGAAAGTAAAGGAATTCACTGTTGGTGAACGAGCTACTTCAAAAGTTTTTTTGCTGTACTTAGCAGACATTGCAAACGAAGATGTTGTACAAGAGATGGCCTGCCGCATCGAATCAATCAAAGTAGATGCCATTCTTACTACCGGAGAATTAGAAGGATTTGTTGAAGATAATTCCTATACTCTCTTTCCGCAATTATCAATAACTGAACGCCCTGACACAACAGCACATCATATTCTGGATGGGCGAATTGCTGTTGTTGTAGATCGTTCACCAGGCGTATTAATAGGACCAATGACTTTTTCAGCTTTTTTTCAGACGATAGATGATTACAGCTTCAGACCAATGATTCCATCTTTTATACGATTACTTCGTTTCACTGGATTATTTATTGCAATTTTTGCTCCTGCTCTTTATATTGCTATGATTTCCTTTCATTATGAAGTGATTCCCCTTAAATTATTGTTAACGATTGGAGAATCTCGAGCTAAAATTCCTTTTCCTCCTATATTAGAAGCACTTTTGATGGAATTAGTACTTGAAATGCTCCGCGAAGCTGCAGTTCGGCTTCCTGGACCCGTTGGACAAACCATTGGTGTCGTAGGAGGAATTGTTATTGGACAAGCTGCAGTTCAAGCAGGAATAGTAAGTAATGTTATGGTTATCGTCGTATCTATTACTGCAGTCGCTTCTTTCATCATCCCTAACCTAGAAATGTCTGCAGGAATTCGCCTTCTTCGATTCCCAATGATGATAATTGCCTCTTTATTTGGTGTCATTGGCATTATGGTTGGGATGGCAATCATTATTATTCATATACTTTCCATGGAATCTCTCGGTGTTCCTTATGGTAGTCCGTTTTCTCCGTTATTTGCTTCGGATTTAAAAGATATTCTTATACGTTTACCATGGAAAATAATGAAGAAACGCCCATTATCCCTTAACTTAAAACAAGAGAATCGACAAAGCGATATAGAAGGAACGGAGGAAGAGAAGTGACAAAGCGTGCAAAGAGGGAGATTAGTTTATTTCAATACATTTTAACGATTAGTGGTGTTCAAGTAGGATTCGGTGTCCTTACACTTCCTCGTGAAGTTGCACAAGGAGCAAATACAGATGGATGGATTTCTATTATTATTGGATGCGCTATCACTACTTTAGTCAGTCTATGTATTGTGAAAATCATGGAAAAAACACCCTGGGTATACTTTACTCGATGTGCTAACTCGTTATCTTGGGAAGTGGCTAGGAAGAGCAGGAATGATTTTTTGGATTTTATATGCTGTCCTTGCAGCTATTTCCTTAATTTTTTCCCTCTTATACGTTATTCACATTTGGATTTTACCTAGAACTCCAATGTTTTTAATTATGATTTTACTATCTATTCCCATGCTTATGCTCGCATGTAAAGGCGTTCTTATTATAAGTCGCTATGCTGTTTTCACTGTGTTTTTCACACTGTGGATGCCTTTGCTATTGTTTATCCCTCTTAAAGATGGGCATTGGATATACCTTCTCCCTCTCCTCAAAGAGGGCTGGATACCAGTTTTAAACACCGTAAAATCAACTATTATTGCATTTCTTGGATTTGAGTTTGCATTTATCCTTTATCCTTATTTGAATAACAAATCCTCTGCAAAAAAAGGGATTGTTATCGCAAATTTAATTACACTATTTCTCTATCTTCAAGTCACGTTCGTTTCTTTCGTTTATTTTAGTCCAGATGGTATAACAAAGTTTTTATGGCCCACCCTTTCTCTTGTTACATCATTTCACTTTTCATTTCTTGAACGGTTTGAAATTATCTTTTTATCTTTTTATCTCTTCATTATTTTTGATTCTTGCATTCCTTACATATTTACTGCTTCAGATGGAATCAATCAATTACTTAACAAAAAAGGGAGTTCCTTACCTATTTGGTTTTTATTATTCGGGTGTATTGTTGTCTTATTCTTTTATATCCCTTCCTCTTACCAAATAAGTGCTTTGCGAGACTTTTGGGGAACTGCCAGTTATTTTATCGTTTTTCTATTTCCAGTCGTATTTCTCTTATACATGACACTTTATCAGCATTGGAAAAGGAGAAGAGTTTAAATGAGGCGCTTTATTCATTTCACTATACTTTACTTTCTCATAACCTTTTTAACAGGCTGTGGAGATCGACTCGACTTAGAAAAACAATCGATTTCATTAATTTACGGCTTTGACGCAAAAGCAAAAGGAAAATTAATTGTGTACCACGTAAATCCTATTTTTAATGAAGACGTAGAAAAAAAGTACGAAACACATGAAGCGAAAGTACGTACACCTCGAGAAGCAAAAGCAACGTTTAATAGTTCAAGTGGCGGTTTAGTATCTACAGAAAAGTTACAGCTCATTTTATTTAGCACAAATTTTTTAAAACAAGAAGGGGCTATGCCTTACCTTGATGTTTGGTATCGTGATCCTAAAAACACTGGAAACATGCGTATGGTTGCAGTAGACGGTCCAATTTCTTCAGTTATATATAATAACTTTAAAGACAAGCCTGCCCTTCCCGAGTATTTAACAGATTTAATTAATACGAACAAACTGTACAATCGGACCGTTTTTACAACATTCCATGAATTTCACAGGCAAACGTTTAATAAAGGTATAACACCTGCTATTTCAGAAATAAAAAAAGGTAAAAAAGATGTTATCGTTACCGGTTCCGCGCTATTAACTTCTCGCGGAATTTATAAAATGTCATTAAATCGTTATGAAAGCGCCCTTCTTCTTTTGTTACAAAAGAAAGCGAATACACCGGTTTCGCTTACATTGAAAATCCCTTCTACTTCAGTTGAAAGTAATAGTGATTTAAAAGATACCGATGGCGGCGATTTCGTAACAATAAATGTTCTTAGCATGAATCGTGATATCCATACAGACTATAGCGATAACCGCTTCAAATTTAATGTTAAAATGAATTTAAAAATCGCTGTATCTGAACTTACATTCAATATGGATATAGACAAAGATAGAAAGAAATTAACTTCTCTTATTACAAAACAACTAAACAAAGATTTGAACGATTTAATCCACAACATTCAAAAACAGCAGCTTGATCCATTCGGATTTGGTGATTATGCGAGAGCGTTTCAATATGAAAAATGGAAAAGAGTTGAAGACGATTGGCCGAGTGCCTTTTCAAAAGCTAACGTAAAAGTAGCACCTACTATTAAAATTTTAGAAAATGGGATTATTAAATAGCAAAAACACGCTACTTGTTCTTATACGTTTAAAGAACAAGTAGCGTGTTATCATCTTTATTTTGAAGCTTCTTATACAGTTACACTTCTGTTTCTGGTTCTTCGTTTTCCACTTCTTCCAATCTTTGCTGCTCTGCAAGCTCAGCTGAAATCATTCCATAATAAATTTCTGGATACAATCCAAATATTTGATATACACTTCCTAAAAACGGCATCGGAATCCCTCTTTTCTAAAGTTGTATTGCCACTTTTAAGGATTCCCTTTTCATTCATTATACATTCGTTTTTGGCGTTTCTTCTTCATCATGAACGCTTAATAAATTTTGCCACTTTTTATAAGGCGCACTATTTGGATCTACATATCCTTTCGCGTACGAACGATCCCACAATTGTTTAATAAACATTTCTTTCTCTTTCTTGGCAACCATATCGGCACCTGTACCGTAATAGTTTTGGAAATATAACTCAATTTCATCAAGGAACAGTCTTAATAATTCATCAGAAGTTTCTTCTAACGTTGGATCATATTTCGCTTCACGGTCATACATTAAAATCATATCTAAAATATTATGGACATGCTCTTTACGTAGCCATCTAATATCTTGAGCACCTAATACAAATGGATGCGTATATAAATGTCCACCTTGTATCATCGCCTTTTCTTGTTCTTCTTCAAATCTGGACAAAATGTTTTCATAAATAAATGGGTTATGAAGCAATGCTCTGTGTAATTTATAACTTTCACTTGAAATATTTTTACCCATCGACTGAATTAAGAAGCTACGTCCAACACCGTTATATTGATACACGAACTGACCATCAACAGCAACTAAACTTATCCAGCGATACATATACGCGTATAGAAGAGCTCGATTACATTTATCATAATCTAACTTCGTTTGCGTTGCATTTAAGTCTGGCATGAATGCTGGTAAGTGCCAATACTTATCTAAATGCGGTGTTAAACTAGATTTTTTACTATTCAACTTGTTTACACGGCGATAGTACGACTGAAAATAATCACCTTTATCATTCATAAATCCATTTGCAATATGTCCAGACGAAAGCTTAGGAAAGTCTTGTAGTGATAAACCGTAATGTGCACGATAACAAATGACTTCAAATGGCGAGAAAGCTTCATTTACTGTATCTTTTTCTTTAAACATTTCTTGCATTAATTCCTCTTGCAGTTCTTTCTTTAAAGATGGATGTATACCCCAGTATTGTAATTCCCTATGATGAGAAACTTTCGGCACGAATGGACTTGCTAAATGGAACAAGTCTTCAATTTTTTCACGAACATATTCATCACGATCACGATTCTTATAATCTGCCTCTTTTCGTAATGCCTCAACGATATTCAGCTCTAATTTATCGCGATAGCGTATTTGTAATTCGTCATAGCAATAGCTTAGTATGTGCTCACGATAAAAGTCTTCTACCTTTTTCGATTGAATCTCTTCTGTTTTCGCATCCCGGCAATATTCCCCGTATAAGCTCATATAAATTTCTGCTGATATATCTTTCGGTAATACACCTAAATTTAAATGTTGTTGCATATCTTGCCATATCTTTTCTTGTAACTTCTCTTCCGCTAATACGTATACATTCGTTGGGTTTGTTTTCCCTTCAAATTCTTTGCTTCGTTTTTGAATTTCGAACAATAAATTTTCACGTGTTTCATGTAAATTATCAAAAAACCTTTCCCAATATTGAATCATTTTATTAACTGCTTGATATAGCGATTGATAAACGAGTTCTAATAGCATTTCTTTACGGTATTCGTTTAATTTGTGTACGTACTGCGTTACAATATCTTCAAATTCCTTTTTAAATAAACGCTGCTGATTATTAATCATTTTTCCGAACCAACCTTGTTGTTGCGCAATTTCTACTCGGCGTACAGCTGTTACCGTTCCATCAATGTTACTCACATTAAATTTCTTATCGTAGTTTTGAATTAAATTACGCTTTTGTTCATTATTTTCATGTAGTCGATTCATTTTTTCCACTAACTGCTTTCGAATTTCATACAACATAAAACGAGCTGCTACTGGATGAACTGGATCTGTTTTCTTTAAAAACCATGTATTTAATTGATATGACTGGCCTTCAGAACCACTCGGTGAAAAACGGTCTGATTCAATCATGTCATATAAAAGTGTCGTTACATGTTCATGTACACGGCTCGGAATCGCATACGCATATAAACGAACCGCATGATCGACCCTTGCTACTTCACCTTTCATTTGTTCCATCATTTTCAGTTTCGCAGCCGAAATTTTACACTCATGCTGCAGACGATTTAATTCCTCGTCTTTTTGTACCGTACGCTGTACATAGCTTTCTACAGCTTCTAAAAACAGTTTAGATTTCGCAACACCAACCTTACCGCCTTCTGCTCCTTCACGCGTTTCATTGTACATTTGTCTATAGAAAATATGAGCCTGCTCTGGACGAGTAGCAAGATGTTCTAAATCTTCTAAATAACTTTTCCCGCGCTCTGGCTTTTCACGCTGCATACCACGTTTTACATCTTGGTCATATCTATGCTTCTTCTCTTGAAACAATTGATCTAAATGAAGCCACGATTCATCTAAACCTTGCACGGCCCATTTTAAAGCACAATATTTTAACACATGCTCATATGGATAAATAATCTTTGCCGTTCCTGCTCCGCAATATCGTCCTTTCCCACTTGATTCTGCTAATTGCTGAATTTGATTATCTTCCTGTGCAAAATGATTTGCGGACATCGGACTAAATAACTGTAAATAAATCGTATTTGCCATTTGCTCCATATAATCTGATAAATTGTGCAGATGGTGTCCATGTAAATTTTCGTAATCATATAAGAAACAATAATTGTACGGTAAATGATGTTGTTTAATTGTATGATTCGTTCTTCCGTCTTCATCTACTTGATCCGGTCGATACTCTAATTCAATCGTAACCCCGCCGCGTTTTGATAACTCTCCAGTAGAGCCAAGCGTAATGGCATGTAATTCTTTTAACGAGGCATAGCCATTTGCTTGCACCGTTTCAAACTCTTTCGCACTAACCGTTCTCGTCTTCACTAACACATCTGGCATTAGAAATGCACCGCGTATTAAAATGTTGTGATGCTGCAGTTTTTTCCGAAGCATTTCACGTAAATATAATGCAATTTGTAGAAACATTCCTGAACCTGTTCCGCCCGCTAGTGATGTTACGATAATGACACGCACTCCATATTCTGTTTGATCGCTCGTAACTGGAAAAATCTTCTCAATTTCTTGCCAAAAGGACGTGAGTTTATCTTCTTTCATCGCAGCACGTAGCGCTAAACGGGAAATGACGCGTAACTGTCCTGCCCCTTCTGTCAGTGGTTTATCAAGTATAGTCGGGTCCATTGGAAACCATTCTGGAATCGTTGGATCTCCTGCAATATACTCCCTAGGCGTTTTGCTCGAACTCGTTTGCGTCTTAAACTTTCGAATATGATCAAATTTACTTAATGTATTCACATCTGTATCAAATACGTGCATTGCTACCTTTTTTCGACGCTCCTCAGGCAGTCTTTCATATATTTGATGTGTCACAGTACTACCGATTCCACCTAAACCAATTAATATCGTTGGAACTTGTAACGTCATGTGAACCACCTTCCTATTCTTGCTTGTTTGAAAAGAGGAGGGAAAGATAACATTCTCCTCTTCTCCCCACCTACTATTCACACTCGTATTTGTAAATCTCCTTACCATATCCTCTATCAATTACTAAAAGTTCATTTGGATATAGTGTCTTATGTTCCATTCCAACCTCATCCTCTGTTATAAACATCCCATCAATAATCATTCCTACTACTTGTGACTCTTTCGCTACAAATATCGATTTTGATCCTTTCTTCGCTATAAACGTAACGGATTGCACAGTCTTTCTTTCTGCCCTAAACGGAATACCAAAATAATGCTTCCACCATTTATTTTTCAGTAATTCTGGCTCAGATTGATATAACCAATCTTTCGCTACCTCTTGATCCCATTCGTAATACAATAGTGCTTTACGGTGAAATCTCGGACGGACAATCCATCCTAAAACGATTATTCCTACTATTAACAGTAATAAAGTGATAGGAATAACAAACTTAAAAATAAGCGCATACTTTTCATAAAACGGTGCATCTTGAATGTGGAGTTTTATGTTTTTCTTTACTTCTTGTAACTTTGAATCCTGCACTACGATGGTAGCTTCTACGGTGCCGGTATCTGTAAAATTGAACGTGTCGGAGTAATGAGGTCGAGGATAAATATAAATTTGATTACCATGTTGTTTTATTTCATAGTTGATGGATTGTTTAGATGTGACACCAGTAGATTTTAATAGTTTTTTTACAGCCTCTTCTGTCATCGGCTTATCATCTAACTGTGGTTGTATAATAAATGGTTTACTACTCTCTAAATTCGTTACTTTTTCTTCATAATCTTTCGTGACAGTTCGAAGAGATAATTCAGGCTTTTTCGTTGTTTCGATTTTAAATTCTTTCGTCTGTCTGTAAAATCCTTTTATGTTCATATGAACTTTCCCGCGTACTAATCCTTTAGTAAGCTTCGTTTCGTAATAAAATACATGTCTTTTATCGTCCCACTTCATCGCATATTGCTTTCCGCCTATTTCTACTTCTGCCTGAAAGTAAGAAGACTGAACTGGCAACTCAGTAGGTTTTGCTTCAATAACAGCTGTCACACCTTCATACATTTCCTCAACATTTTTTCTATCCTTATCCTCTTTGTCATAAGTAGAAACAGTATAATTAAGCGCCGGTTCGACTAGTACTTGTAACCCTTCTTTCTCAATATCTCGATCCACTTCTATCGTATACGTTCCTGGTTTAATAACTTCTTCATTTTCCGTACTGATATGAACTATATTTCCGAACAATTTCGCTTCACCTGGTGCATGTATGGAAAAAGAAGATTGTAATTGTAATGGTTTAGAAATTTGTGTGACCTGATAATTAGACAAAGAAGGCGATTGTCGCACAAGCGTCATACGTTTTAACGGAAATGGTGTTGTAATCTCTACTTTCTTTCCTACCACTTTCGTTTTCACAATCGATTCAACAGAGGAGAACGGATCACGATTTGCAACTAATGCCGCCACTTGATTGACGCTTTTTACAATACCATCCTCTCCACTAGATGGCATCGTAACTCCATTTATCTCTTTTTTCCATATTTCTTTAAACGTATTTAGTTGTGCCTTTTCTTGCTGTCCTAAATCCTCTTCCATCGTAATTAAAATTGGATGTAACGATATCTTTTTTGCATCCATTTCTTTCTTAAACTGTGCTAACTTTTGTGTAATTTGTTCTTTTCCGCCAATCTTATCTTTCTCTAAATCATTAAATGCCCCGTCAGTTAAGACAATAAGCCAAAATTCACGTTTCCCATCTATATCTGCTTCCTTTTTTATAGATTGCATCGCCGTTTCTACTGCGCTAAACGGAGTATTTAAATACGTTTTCCACGCTCCAATTCCCTCAATTTCCGTTTGTCTCTTATCCTTCGTTAACGAAATGTTTAATGGATCATTCGGCTTGCTCATTGGAACGTAAGAAAATTTATCTTTTTCATCTAATAGCGCAACTAAACTTTGCAAAGCATAATTGGCATATTTCCAGCGATCGTTATTTCTCATGCTGCCCGAATCATCATATACAAGTGAAACGACCCTTTCCTTTGCCTCCTCTCCTTTTGCAAAAGTCCAAAAAGGATGTAACCATATAAATAGAAACAACATGAATGTGGCACAAATTCGAATTTTCATGATGAGGCTTCGCCACCTTTGTAGACAAATTCCTATGTTTAAATTTATGAGAGGATACAAGATATATGACTTGTATTTTAGGACAACTAGCGCAGCATAACTTTATTATGTAAACAGTTATAAAAGCTGAATATGATTCCTTCTAGCGTTTTCTATCCAATACTATAAGTAAAAAAGCCTGTTTAAGCTCTACACTTAAAACAGACTTTTCCTACTTTTTATTTTAAAAACACATAACAAAAAGTTTGATTTATTGCTTCACATACACTTCAACAATCGGATTATCTTTATGATCCGCATGCAAGCGTATATTCTCCTCACTTGTACTATATATGCTAGCTAATAACATAATTGTTAACACGTTAGGAGTTTTTGCATCACTCCCATATTTCCTTTCCAGTGCTTCCTTATATTCAAAATCCAAATCCCCTTGCACATATGTATACACTTCAAAACCGTCTTCTAAATTGCAAACTACTGTATCAATAATATCTGCCCCTACTTGTTTCTTTATTTCCTCTCGCAATGCTTCAATAAACTCTTCCCATGATACTTCGTATGTCTGAAACTGATCTGTAGATTTCATGCCTTTTCCTCCTTATATATCCTCTTCCTATATTTCCCCTTTCCTATAACAATTATGATAGATAGGGCATTCGTACAAGCCGCACTTGTCCCCTTTACATATCGTATTACTGTAATGCGGAAGGAGAAGAAACATGCATAGACAAAAATGTTATGATACGTGCCGACGTTATTTCGGTAAAGTTGTTCGAATTGAAGACATTGATGGTCGTATTCATTTAGGTAAAATAATCGATGTGACAAAAGATTCCGTATGGATTGAGCCCATGCAACAGCATTCATCTTTTGATACAGGATTCGGATACTATGACGCATATGCAAATGGTGGCTGTGACCTTTGCGGTGGCCTTAGTAGATGTGACAGCTGTGGGTTCGGTTGCGGCGGTGGATTCAGTGGTTGCGGTTGTGGTGGTCGAGGTTGTGGTAATTGTGATGGCGGCGGTTGTGGCTGGGGCGGCGGTTGCGGCTGGGGTGTTGAACTCGGATTTGGTTTTATCTTCGGAATTACATTAGCTGCATTATTTTTCATTTAATATAAGTAAAGAGTTGACTATTTTTAGCCAACTCTTTTTCTTCATTTTTCACATATAAAAATACGATGCCCTAAAATGTGTTGGTACATAAGCCTTATATTTTCATGTTGCACCCATGCCTCATATAACTCATTCGGAATAAATTGTGATACATTCCATTCCGGCTCTTCTATATAAGCAGTGATTGTTTCTGCAATTGTACCACCGCCAGCAATAGTAACCCGCTTAAAATTTGCTTTCTGAAATAATTGTACCCACTCACTCTCAGTTAATAGCTCTTTCATCCCGTATAATTGAGCGATTTTCTCTTCCTCACCCTTACCAATATGCCTATCAATAATCATTTCAATGACAACAAGCTTACCGTCTTTCTGTAGTACACGATAGCACTCCGAAATAAGCCTTTCTTTCTCTGTAAAAGCAAGTATCGATTCTCCGAGTACCAATTCAAATGAGTTATTCAAACACGGTAAATTCTCTACATTTTCTTCAATTAATTGTATATCTAATCCTTCAAACGACCATCTATCTTTCGCCTTTTGAATCATAATTTCATTCTTTTCCACCGCTGTTACTTTATATCCAAAATTTTTTGCCATATATGCTGCGGTTTTTCCCGTGCCGCAACCTATCTCAAGAACATTCGCTCCATGTCTAAAAGGAAGTTGGGCTAACAGTTGTTTTGTTAACGTAAAACCACCAGGATGAGCACTCCCTATTCCGTAATAAGCCAGGAAATCGATGTAAGTATTTCGTTCCATAAAATTCTCCTTTAAATTTTCTATAATACATATATTCACCCATCAATAAATAGTGCACATAAAAAAGCATTTCCAAGTGCAATACCGCAACTTGAAAATGCTCTTATCTTTTTTATTTCTCTTCTACATACGCCCATTTGAAACTATATTCCGGACTAATATTATGTTTCACGATTCCCTTTATATTTGGTTTCATTACATATGATCTAGCATTTTGATATAATGGTACAAGCGCTACATCGTCTTCAAGTAATATTTTTTCAGCCTTCCCTAACTCTGTCCAACGTTTTTTTGCATCAGCCATCCATTCTGTCTTACTTTTATTAATAATGTCATCATATTTTGAATTTGAGTAGCTCATCTGGTTTTGCGAATTTTTTGTTTCAAACATATCAAGATATGTCATTGGATCCGCATAATCTGGATTCCAGCCACCATATGAAAAATCATAATCTTGGTCTGATTCTAATTTTAGTTTTTGCTTAAATGGTTGCAGTTTAATATTTACTGTCACGCCTTTTAGGTTTTTTTCAACTTGATCTTTTACATACTCCCCAACTTTTTTCGCATTACCAGTATCATAATTTAATAACTCTATCGTCACTTGATCTTTTCCTAGTTCTTTTTTCGCTTCTTCCCAGGCTGCCGCTGCCTTTTTGGAGTCTTGTTTTAAACCATTCTTGAACGTTTCTGCAAAATCTTTACCGTCTGGTCCACTCGCTAAACCTTTTGGTACTAAGTAATCCACTGGTTTTGAACCATCATTTAAAATAACATTCGTTAAAGCTTTCTTATCAATAGATAATGCAATTGCTTCACGTAGTTTTTTGCTCTTTAATGGTGTATCTTGCCCACCACGTTTTTGATTTAAACGTAAGTAAAACGTACTTGTTTCCGAATATGCGCCAAACTCTTCTTTATTATTTCTATACTTATCAACAAATTCACCTGATAGAAGCGCGAAGTCAATTGCACCTGTATCATATAAATTCACTCGAGTAGCCCCTTCTTTTACTACACTATAGTTAATTTCATCTAATTTTACAGTCTTTTTGTCCCAATACTGATCATTTTTCTTTAATTTCCAGCCTTGCTCATGTTTCCAATCAGTAAGCACAAATGGACCATTATAAAGCGTTGTATCAGACTCTAAACCAAATTTATTTCCTTTTTCCTTTACAAACTTTTCATTTAATGGATAGTATGAAGCAAATGCCATTAAATTCAAGAAATATGGTACAGGTCTTTCTAGTTCTACTTCAAGCGTATAATCATCTACCGCTTTTACACCTAATGTCGAAACTTCTGCTTTTCCTTGATTTATCGCTTCTGCATTTTTAAGATAGTATGCAATAAATGCATACTCAGCAGCTGTTTTTGGATCTACTAGACGTTGCCATGCAAATACGAAATCTTTCGCTGTTACAGGATCACCGTTTGACCATTTTGCATCTTTCCGTAATTTAAATGTATATTTTTTACCATCCTCGCTTTTTGTGCTAGATTCCGCTACAGCTGGGATTGGCTTATTATCTTTATCAAGGCGATATAAACCTTCCATTGTATTCCCTAAAATTTGTGAACCAAGTGTATCTGTATTTTTGGAAGTATCCATCGTCGGAATTTCATTCGTTTCTGTACGATTTAACACTTGCTTTGCCGCATATTTAATATCAGATTTCTTCTCTTCCCCACCATTATTAGACGTTGTAGTCGTTTTTTTCTCCCCACCAGAAGATCCAGAACATGCTGTTAAAGCCATACTCATCGCTAAAACTGGCGCTACAACCGACGTAAACTTTTTCATCTTTTTCTTCATTTTTGTACCCTCCCCAATTTATATGTACGAAACTAACTTTGAGAGATTTTTCTATGAACTTAGTTATTAATACCTTTTCACTAATTAACATCCTGTTAATTATCCTCATTTTTGAAGTTTCACTTATTTTATTTTTATAGTAACTAAGTATTTTACTATTACTACTATACGAATTCTCCCCCATCTACTATATGTCAGTACCACTTTTCTTATTCTTCTCTATTTAATTTAATAGAAAAAGAGCGTGTTAAAGGTAATTATCTTTTAACACGCTCCTTTTTATTATTTCCCTTCCGTTACATAAGCCCACTTAAAGCTATACTCTGGACTAATGTTATGTTTCACAATGCCTTTTACATTCGGTTTCATTACATATGCTCTACCTGTTTGATATAAAGGTACCATTCCTGCATCTTCTTCAAGTAATAATTTTTCTGCTTTCCCTAACGTTTCCCAACGCTTCTTCGCATCAGACATTAATTCATTCCCTGCTTTTTTCACCATTTCATCATATTTTGGATTCGAATAACTCATTTGGTTATATGGGCTCTTCGATTCGAACATATCAATAAATGTCATTGGATCCGCATAGTCCGGACTCCAACCAGCAAATGAAATTTCATAATCTTGTGCCGATTCTAATTTTAGTTTTTGTTTGAACGGCTGAATTTTCGTATTAACCGTTACACCTTTTAAGTTTTTCTCAATTTGATCTTTAAAGTAGTCAGCAATTTTTTTCGCTGTTCCATCATCATAGCTTAGTAATTCAATTGTAACTTGATCTTTACCAAGCTCTTTTTTCGCTTCTTCCCAAGCTGCTGCACCTTTTTTCGGGTTATATTTCAGACCATTTTTAAATGTATCTTGGTAATCTTTACCATCAGGTCCTGTCGCAAGCCCTTTTGGAACCAATTGATCTGTTGCTTTTGAACCGTTATTTAAAATAACGTTTGCTAAACCTTTTTTATCAATTGATAATGCGATTGCTTCCCGTAGTTTTTTACTCTTTAACGGTGTGTCTTGTCCATTACGTTTTTGATTTAAACGTAAGAAGAATGTACTTGCTTCTGAGTACTCACCATACTCTTCTTTGTTCGATTTATATTTATCAACAAATTCTCCTGATAATAGTGTGAAATCAATTGATCCTGTATCATATAAGTTTACTTTCGTCGCAACTTCTTTTACTACACTATAGTTAATTTCTTCTAATTTCACAGTCTTCTTATCCCAATACTTATCATTTTTCTTTAGCTGCCATCCTTGTTCATGTTTCCATGAAGCCATAACGAACGGTCCGTTATACAACGTTGTATCTGCTTCTAAACCGAATTTATCTCCTTTTTCTTTTACGAACTTTTCATTTAAAGGATAGTACGATGGGAATGCCATTAAATTCAAGAAATACGGCACCGGTTTTTCTAATTCTACTTCTAGCGTATAATCATCTACCGCTTTTGCCCCTAAATCTGTTAGTGGCTTTTCACCTTTATTAATTGCCTCTGCGTTTTTAATATAGTAAGCAATAAATGCGTATTCTGACGCTGTATTTTTATCCAGTAAGCGCTGCCATGCAAATACGAAATCTTTCGCTGTTACTGGATCACCATTTGACCATTTTGCATCTTTCCGTAATTTAAATGTATATTTTTTGCCATCCTCGCTCTTCGTACTAGATTCCGCTGCAGCTGGGATTGGCTTATTATCTTTATCAAGACGATATAATCCTTCCATTGTATTCCCTAAAATTTGTGACCCTAACGTATCAGTAGATTTAGACGTATCCATCGTCGGAATTTCTTGATTCTCTGTACGATTTAACACTTGTTTCGCTGCGTATTTAATTTCAGATTTTTTCTCTTCCCCACCACCACTAGACGTCGTAGTTGTTTTCTTCTCCCCACCAGATCCAGAACACGCTGTCAACGCCATACTCATCGCTAAAACTGGCGCTACAACCGCCGTGAACTTTTTCATCTTTTTCTTCATTTTTATACCCTCCCCAATTATATGTACGAAACTCATTTTGAGAGATTTTCTAATAATTAGTTATCAGAAAATTCTTATTAATTAATATTCTACTAATTTTTCTGGTTTTGTAAAGTTATTTTTAAAATATTCTAAAAATTATTTTTTTGTAATAGTAAAAGACATTTTTCACAGTTGTTACTATACAAATTATCTATATCTATCGGTTCATTTACATTTAATCTCATAATAAAAGAGCATTCCAAAAGTCAATAGTCTACTTTTGGAATGCTCTATCATTTTATCTTTCTATCGTGGACAACGAGATTCTTACTACAAAATAAGCTAAGAAACTTGTATGCATCCACTTCAAGATAGTATTATTCTTTAAAATTATTTCCCATCTTTTTCAGTCATATATGCCCACTTGAAGCTATACTCTGGGCTAATGTTATGGTGAACGATGCCTTTTGCATTTGGTTTTTGAACGTATGCATCACCACGTTGATATAAAGGTACAAGTGCTACATCTTGCTCAAGAAGTAATTTCTCAGCTTTTCCTAGCTCTTCCCAACGTTTCTTCGCATCACCCATTAATTCTCCGCCAGCTTTTTTGATCATATCATCATATTTCGGATCAGCGAAGCTCATTTGGTTATGAGAATGATTAGACTGGAACATATCTAAGAATGTCATTGGGTCAGCGTAGTCAGGTCCCCAACCAGCATATGATAAATCATAATCTTGCTCTGTTTCTAATTTCAGTTTTTGTTTGAATGGTTGAAGTTTAATATTAACAGTTACACCTTTTAAGTTTTTCTCAATTTGATCTTTTACATATTCCCCAACTTTTTTCGCATTACCAGTGTCATAGTTTAATAACTCAATTGTAACTTGGTCTTTTCCAAGCTCTTTTTTCGCTTCTTCCCATGCAGCTGCTGCTTTTTTCGCATCTGGTTTAATACCATTTTTAAATGTTTCTTGGAAGTCTTTACCGTCTGGTCCAGTCGCTAATCCTTTTGGTACTAAGAAGTCCGCAGGCTTAGATCCATCATTTAAAATAACATTTGATAAATTCTTTTTATCAATTGATAATGCAATTGCTTCACGTAATTTTTGGCTCTTTAACGGTGTATCTTGCCCGCCACGTTTTTGGTTCATACGTAAGAAGTAAGTACTTACTTGTGAGTATGTGCCAAACTCTTCTTTATTGTTTCTATACTTATCAACGAATTCACCCGATAATAGCGCGAAGTCAATTGCATTTGTATCATATAAGTTTACTCTTGTCGCTACTTCTTTTACTACACTATAGTTAATTTCGTCTAGTTTTACAGTCTTTTTATCCCAATATTGATCGTTTTTCTTTAGTTTCCAGCCTTGCTCATGCTTCCAATCAGTAAGAACGAACGGTCCGTTATATACTGTTGTATCAGACTCTAAACCGAATTTATCCCCTTTTTCTGTTACAAATTTCTCATTTAACGGATAGTACGATGGGAATGCTACTAAGTTTAAGAAGTATGGTACTGCTTGTTCTAATTCAACTTCTAAAGTAAGGTCGTCTACTGCCTTTACTCCTAGTTCCGTTACAGGTTTTTCCCCTTTATTAACCGCTTCTGCATTTTTAATTGGGAATGCGATAAATGCATACTCAGCAGCTGTTTTTGGATCTAATAAACGTTGCCATGCATATACGAAATCTTTCGCTGTTACAGGATCACCATTTGACCATTTTGCATCTTTACGTAATTTGAATGTATATTTTTTACCATCCTCACTCTTCGTGCTTGATTCTGCCGCAGCTGGGATTGGTTTGTTATCTTTATCTAATCGATATAAACCTTCCATCGTGTTCCCTAAAATTTGAGAACCTAATGTATCTGTATTTTTAGAAGTATCCATTGTTGGAATCTCATTTGTTTCAGTACGATTTAGTACTTGTTTCGCTGCTAATTTTTCTTCTGATTTGCTATCTCCGCCTGAGCTAGAATTTGTGCTTGTCTTCTTATCTCCGCCTGATGTAGAACATGCTGTTAATGCCATACTCATTGCTAAAACTGGTGCTACAACTGCTGTTAGTTTTTTCATTTTTTTCTTTTTCACTTTCTGTACCCTCCCTAATTCTAAACGCTCTCATTCAAGAATTTTCTGATAATTCTGTTTTTCTTTATATGTTTATCAGAAGATTCTTATTAACTATTATTCTACTAATTTTTTGAGTTTTGTAAAGTGTTATTATTGAAAATTTTTAAAAAATTATTTTTTTACAGTAATATTCATAAAAATTCCATAATCTTTCGAAACACTATACCTCATTGAATTATATGTACTGATTTAATAACCTTTATATCCTTCCACTATAAAACACCTGTAAATTATTGTTAATAAATAATGTATATCGTAACAAACCTCTTTTCTACAAAAATAAAAAAGTCAGCAAAGCTGACTTTTTATCCGGCCATTTTCTCTTTTTTCATTTCCTCTATTACTCTCGTATACTTCTCTTCATCAAATTCATTTTCACTTTTTGCAACAACTACAGTCGCAATACCGTTACCAATTAAATTGACGATAGCACGTGCTTCTGACATGAAACGATCTACACCAAGTAATAGCGCTAACCCTTCTAATGGAATAACATTCATGGCAGATAAAGTAGACGCTAGTACAATAAAGCCTCCACCTGTTACTGCGGCTGCTCCTTTAGATGTAACTAACAAAATAGCTATTATCGTTAATTGTTGACCTAGTGAAAGATCGACGTGAAAGACTTGTGCTAAAAATATAGTAGCCATCGATAAATAAATTGTCGTTCCATCTAAATTAAAAGAGTATCCCGTCGGAATGACTAAACCTACTACCGGCTTCGAACATCCGAAGTCTTCCATCTTTGTCATCATTCGCGGTAATACTGATTCTGATGATGATGTCCCGAGAACAATGAGTAATTCTTCTTTAATGTGAGCTAAATATTTCCACAAACTAAATTTGTACAGTTTACAAATAAAATTTAAAACAATAAAAACAAATAATGCCATTGTCGCATATACACAAATCATTAATTTACCAAGTGGAATAAGTGTACTTAAACCATATTTGCCAATTGTAAACGCCATCCCGCCGAATGCTCCAATCGGTGCTAATTTCATTACAATTGATAAAATGTTAAAAAATACTTTCGATAACCTTTCAAAAAAATCGATTACCGGTTGTCCATTTTTCCCTAACATCGTTAACCCAGCACCGAATAAAATGGAGAAGAACAGCACTTGTAAAATATCACCTTTTGCAAATGCTTCAAACATGTTAGACGGTACAATATGTAAAAAGAAATCCACCCACTTCATTTCTTGCCCGCTTTGTACATATTGCGAAACATCTCCGCCCTTTAGCTTTGAGGGATCTAATCCATCTCCGGGACGTACAACATTCGCTATGATGATACCAATAATTAAAGCCGCAGTTGTAACAATTTCAAAATATAATAATGCCTTACCACCAACACGACCTACCTTTTTCATACTTCCCATACTTGCAATACCAAGCACAATTGTTAAAAAGATAATCGGTGCAATGACCATTTTAATCATATTGATGAACGTTTCACCAATTGGCTTCATCTCTTGTCCAACACTCGGCCAAATAGCTCCTACTGCAATACCACAAATAATGGCCACAATAACTTGAAATGTTAAATTCTTTACGATTCTCATTTTTGATACTCCCCTGCTTCTTTCATTTCTCCCATACTTTTTCAATAATTGCTAATGATATATTCTATGTAATAGCCCCCCTGTTATGTAACTTAAACTACAATTTTATGTTACACTATTATCTTAAATTTGAAAATAGTATATAACATTAATGAATAAAGTACATACTATTAAACGTAATAAAAAAGCAGACATTACATCTGCTTTAATTTTCCTCAATCTGTTTTTCACTTAACCCTAAATGTGTTCTAAGCGTATTACTCAAACTCTGCAAATCTTTTTTATTAGGATTATAATAATATACACGTTGCCCATTTGGACCATTAGGTAAGTATAAATCATCACCTGCTAATTGAATTTTTTCAATCGAACAATTTAAACCGTATTTATAAAAAGATAAAATATCATCCATTGCTAAATTTGTTTTAAAATCACCATCAACCGCCTCGACTATTTTTTCTAGCTTCGTAATTGATCCTACACTTTTTAATTTACTTAAAATCGCCTCAATAACAAGTTGTTGGCGCTGTCCTCTCATTGCATCACTATCAATATGGCGAGTTCTTGCTAAGGCAAGTGCTTCTTCCCCTGTTAATTTTTGTAGTCCTTTTTTCAAATGGATCGCGTCAGGTTCATCTTTACTATTTTGCTCCGTAAATTCAACTGGGACATCTACTTCAATCCCATCTAATCCATCAACAATTTTAGTAAATGAATTAAAATTAAACTTTACAAAATAATCAACAGGCACTTGTAATAACTTTTCTACCGCTTCCACTGAAGCTTGCGGCCCTCCATCTTTACCATTTTTAACGAAACCACTTCCATATGCATGCGTTATTTTATCTTTTTTCTTTTCAACCGGAACATATGTGTATGTATCACGTGGTATACTCGTTAATTTCACAGTCTTATCATCTTTATTAAAAGTAGCTAACAGTAGTGCATCTGTATGAAATGCACCATTATACTCCTTTTGTCGTTCTTGATTTTCATCAATTCCCATAATTAAAAGTGAAACATTATTCGTAATAGGTTTTACAGTTTCCTCACGTAAATTTGATTTTTCACCACGTGCTAAATTAACATTTGATTTTTGTACGAGATTAGAAGTTTTCATATATACGTAAGTACCATATCCAAATCCGCAAAATAGTAATATCGCTAACAATACACTTACTATCGTTGTCTTTTTATATTTTCGTTTATTTTTCTGTTCTCTTGAAGAAGAATGATTCTCCATATCGTTTCCTCCGTTTTCTATTCATCTAATATATTTTTCAATTTTTCATACTTAGCGCTATCCTTTTGAAATGCATTCTCTTTCAACCCTTTGTTTATTTGTATCCATTCAGTCGTAATCGAATATTGAATCATACCTTCGTGGAAACTAAGGAATTTTAGCATAATCCCTGTATTTTTCTCTACAACCATTTCAAATTTCCCTCTTAAATCTTCAGATGTACTTACAGGCATTTCTATATTTATTGTCCCTTCTATTTTGTAGCAATCAAGTCCAAGATACTTCGCTTCTTTATAATTCCAATCTTTATATCGAATTAATAGATCGGCAAATTCGGATTGAATACTATACTTCGCGAATCCCACATATTCATCATCATATCTTTTTTTCTCACCTGATTTTCTCAATAACCTTTCCGTAGGATTTAATTTTAATAGTTCATAGTTTCTTTCTTTCGGGCTCCATTTTGTTTCTTTGTATGTATACTTCTCGTCATCAAACTCTTTTTTCTTGCCCTCGTTATATATAATTGTTCGTTTTTTCGCTAGTTTATCTTCTTTCGAAGAGATACCTCTTTGTTGCTCCGTATCAATCGCATATTTGTATGTTGTAGCAATTCTTGAAGAACTAGAATATTCCTCAAATTGTCCTGAAATATTATTAAAATGATCAATGGAATCTAGCATCTTTTCATGAATCTTTTCTTTATCTGGATAATTTGCATTCGCTTTTATTTCCTCTTCGTTTTCGTAATCAGAAAATGCCTTTTTCTTTACATATTCAAACACTCCGCCGTTTTGAGCAAAAATTTGATCAGAAAACTCCGACATAGACACAATTGAAAGTGCTAGAACCGCAGCACTTATAGCCATCATATAAACTCTGTAACCTTTCTTTTTTACCGGGAGATTATGTAGTGTACAATTGATCTTTTCATTTAACTCTGGTGGCACTATAACACTCTCTTCTTTTATTCTCTTTTTTAATTTCTCATCAAATATTTTTTCATTATCCATCCTTTGCACCCCCTATTCCATCTTTAATCGTTTCTGTAGTTGTTCCCTCGCACGTGCCAATCTCGATTTCACTGTTCCTTTTGGTACTTCTAAAAGCTTCGCTATACTCTCTTGATTCATATCTTCATAATAATAAAGCACCGTAACAGCTCTTAACTCTTCATGTAACGATTGAATCGCATTACACAAATCTATATCTTCATACTGATCGCACGCACTCATATTGTAATCATTCTCTTCTGTCACAATTATCTTTTTATACGTTCTAATAATGTTATTACATTCATTCATTAAAATTCGAATCAACCAAGTTTGAAAAAACTCTTCTTTCTTTAATTTTTTTATATTTTCATAGGCTTTTAAAATTGTTGTTTGTATCGCATCCTCTATATTTGTCTCATCACGTAACATAGCCTTTGCAATACGATACATCTTTACTTTTTCTGTATGTATAAGCCTCATAAATGCTTCATGATCACCTTTTTTCGCTAAAGAAACATCGGTTTCTTCTTTTACAATCATTTTATATAAAGGGATTACTTTCACAATTGCTCCTCCTGTTTCATCCTCACTTCAAATTTAACTTTACATGTATTAGACGGATGAGCCTAGAAAAAGGTTCATTTTTTTGAATATTTTCATAAAAAAAGGTAAACATTTTTCATGTTTACCTTTACTTAGATGTAATTCTAAGGAAATACCCATCTGGATCCACAATTTTAAATCCTCTCATCTCCCATGGATAAGTTTGAATTTCTTCTTGTATTGTGCACCGATTCTCTTTACAACGTTCATATACTTCTTCAATCCGATTGACAACAATAATTAGTTCAAAGCCCTTCCCCTTCATCTCTTTTCGATTGTAAAAATAGTGATTTTCATTCAATCTTGAATCACTAACTAGTAATAAAGAAAACTGGTCGAAATTAAAACGTGCTGCATGCATATTTCGTTTATACAACTTTAAACCAATTACTTCTTCATAGAACAATAATGACTTTTCTACATCATTTACATATAGCTGCAACTCATTCGTTTCCTCCTCATCAAAAAAAGTCCACTCATATAGTGGACTTTCTACTCTACAACGGTAAATCCCTCTTCTTAAACAATACAATCGCTACTATAAAAATACAAAGCGCTCCCGCAGCTAAACCTATACTTACTGGCCATATATTATACGTTCCTTCCGCAATTTCTTTTGGACGAAACAGTGTAAATAACGATAGACTTTTCATCCACTCTAACTTATCACTTAATTTACCTACCATATTTAGTACAAAAAATAAAATAGTTAAACTTGCTGAGTAGCTAAGTGCTTTTCTTTCATCATTACATATACAAGAAAAGAAAAATGAATAAGCACTAACGACTAAAAATGTGAGCCCTCCGACTATATTTATCTTCAGGAATAATTCTTTATTTAAATTATTATCTTGTAAAAACCATTCCGCACCTACTATGCCCGCTACATACGTAACAACTACAATAATTAGTAGTCCTAATATGAGAACAGAGGCTTGCGTGACTGCAATTTTCACTCTAGATACAGGTGTCGCTAATAAATATGCCATCGCCCCTTTATCTACATGCCGGACAATTAAATGTGTTGCAACTGTAACGCAAAAAATTGTTAATATGATAATAAACAATAGACTATAGTACTCACCAGCTAAAAAATCCATTACGTTTTGAATCGGACTTTCCATGCCAACAATTTTTTTCACACTATCAGGCATAGCGCTTATTAATTCATTTAAACCTTTCGCTGATACCATTGAAGGGAATATCCAAATTAACAACCATAAATATAGAGCTGCACCAGTTGCGTAACTCAAAATACTTTTTTGCGTCTCTTTCAAACTAGCTAAAAACAATTGCTTATTCATGCTTTACCCCTTCTTTCTTATCGTAATAATGCATAAATAAATATTCTAAATCCATCGCTCTCGTTTGAAGCGCTGTTACATTATAGTTTGAAAGTATTTGTAAAACAATTTGATAGTTTCCTTGTACAATAATCGATGCCTCTCTACCTTTTACCGCTTCAAATTGTAAATTACATTGCGTAAGAGATTTAATCTCTTCCTCTGATGATACGGTTACATCTATCACTTGTCGTCTCATACTTTGTAAATCATGAATATTTTCAACCGTTACAAGGCGCCCATCTTTAATAATCGCTACTCGGTCACATGTACGCTCAATCTCAGTGAAAATATGTGAAGACATAAGAATTGTTTTTCCTCTTTGCTTTTCCTCTACTATTAAATCTATAAACACTTGCTGCATAAGTGGATCAAGTCCTGATGTCGGTTCATCTAAAATTAACACCTCTGGATCATGCATAAATGCAGCGACAATCCCTACTTTTTGCTTCATTCCTTTAGACATTTTTCGAATTGGTGTTTTCACATCAAATTGAAGACGTTCTATTAATTCATCTCGTCTTTTCGTATCCTTTAGCCCACGCATTCCTTGCATTAACTTCAAAAACTCTAATCCGTTCATTCCTTCAATAAAAGAGATTTCTCCTGGTAGATAGCCAACTTCTCTTTGAATTTTCGCTGCTTCATTCCAACAATCCAATCCAAAAATTGTCGCTTTACCATCTGTCGGTTTTATAAACCCCATTAAATTACGAATTGTTGTGGATTTCCCGGCACCATTTGGTCCTAAGTAACCGAATACTTCCCCTTCTTTCACTTCAAATGTGATATGAAACAAACCTTTTCCATTTGAAAATTTTTTTGTGACATTTTGAACTGAAATCATAATTCCACCTCATTTTTTGAAATATTTAATATATGATATTTCAAAATTATTGTACTCCTCATCTTTCATATTCGCAACAACTTTTTGAAATATTTATATGTCTATATTTCAAATATTATTGTTTTTCATTATTTTTTCTTGTATATTTTAATTGAGGTGATTGCATTGAACGGCTTTGAAAAAGTGAAAGAAAAGAAAAAACGTGCTATTAAAGAGGCAGCCTTCTTATTATTTTCAGAACGCGGATTTAATGAAGTGAAAATAGAACATATTGCAAAAGAAGCAAACGTTTCTCAAGTAACCATTTATAATCATTTCGGAAGTAAAGATGCGTTATTTCGAGAGCTTATACAAGAATTTATTATATCTGAATTTCAATATTATAAAGATCTTGCAGCGGAAAAATTACCTTTTCATGATATGATGCAAAAAATGATTGTAAGAAAAATGAATACTGGTGGGTTATTTCAGCCGGATATGTTACTACAAATGATGCAAAGAGATGAAGAGCTCCGAAAGTTTATTTATAGTTATCAAAACGAAAAAATCTTGCCTTGGTATTTAGAAATATTAGAACAAGCACAGCAAAAAAATGAAATTAATCCCCACCTTACTAAAGAAATGATGTTACTTTACATTCAAATGTTCACTAAATTAGGGGATGATTTCGGAGCACAACTTCTTGAAAGAGATCGTGAAAAACATATACAAGATATCGTTACGATGTTCTTTTATGGACTGTCCGTCCCAGAAAAATAATTGTATCTAAAGAACAAATAAAATCAACAAAAAGCCCTTTGATATTTAAATCTCAAGGGCTTTTTCATGTCAAATAAATGGCTAAAACTAACTTTACCTTAAAGAAGTGAAATGCTGCTTTATAGATAACACCTTATTATAGATTAACTCTTTTAGCATAACAGGCTGAATTGAGATAATCGTTTCACCGAAATTCAGAAAATAGTTCGAGATAAAATCAACTTCTTGTTTATTGAAATAGCCTGTTATAATATAATGTTCATTTTCTTTTTGTATCCTCATGGAAGGATAATTCTCTTTATCAAAAATGTCTTTTCCTCTTTGATTAACAATGACAATAAAATCAATTGCATCAGGTTTTCTGTGAAAAGTAGCAAGATAATTTAATAATTCCTCAAGATTTTTTGGCTTCGTATTACTTGTTTCCATAATAGAAAGAATTTTATCACATCTAATTATTTGAACATTATTTGTCTCAAAATTAAAGATTTTAGCATACCACTGGCCAAATTTAGATTCTATTCGAATAAATTGTGCAATCAAGGCTTTCTCCACATCTTTTTTTAAATATGTTAAATGATAAACTCGCTCAGCAAAAATCCCCTGCAAAATTTCTTTTAAGAACGGACTAAAATTACTATGATTTGTTACTTCAAAAGAAAGCGTTCGTTCCATAATTGCAATATTTTTACGCACATTATCAGGTAAGACATGTTTAAATTTATTTTCAAGCGCAATACTTTCTATATTGAATGGTTTTGTCTTGTATCCATTTAATGTAAGAATTGAAAAATATAATGCATACATTTCATCCACACTAAAATAAATTGGTGACAACACACTATTTTCTATAATTTTATAACTTCCATTTCTGCCTAGTTCAGAATATATTGGTACACCTATTTCTTCTAATGATTGAATATCTCGCAACGCGGTACTTTTAGAAATATCATATCTAACCATTAAATCTTTTAAATTAAAATATCTTTTATTATTTAAGAAAATAAGCATATCATTTATTCGTTCCGTTTTTTTCATATTTCCCTCCTCGAAAGGTGTCATGTATTGAAACCTTTTTAGTCTATATTATAATTATTAACTAATAAAGGAGTTATAAATTTATGACATTAGAAATAGCTATTTTTCTTTCAATGAATGGGCAAGCAAAGGAGGCAATTCATTTTTATATACGTAATTTAGAAGCCAAAAAGTTAATGGTTGTTACGTATGAAGAACTGGCGAAAAGAGATAGTTCTTTCAAAATTACAAGTGAAAATAAAGATCATATTGCTCACTCTGTTTTACAAATTGGGAATACAAAGCTAATGATAGCAGAAGATACAATGAATCCTAACGAAGGTTATAACATTGGAAATAACATGTCACTTTGCATTCAAAGCGCTAATTTAGAAGAAATACAAAGATTTTATAATAATTTAATTTCCTATAAGAATGTGAAGGTAATCTCTCCACTAGAAAAAAATGTATTTAGTGAAGCATATGGTATTATTGAAGATCCTTACGGCATCCAAATCCAGTTAATGTATGATAAGCGATTAAACTAAATAATTTTTCATATTCCTAATAAAAAAGACACGAAATTCGTGTCTTTTTATTTTACAGTGATAACTCTACCCGTTTCACTACTTTCAACCGCTAATTGAATCAGCTTAATTACTTCTAAACCTTCTTGCGCTGTTACAGGTAATTTCTCACCACTTATAATACTATCTCTTACACCTTTATAGTACATGTCATAACAGCCGACTTCTGTTGGAATACGTACTAACTCTTCTTCTGTTTCTAGAGTAGCAAAATTCTCTTCAATGTCTACTCCGTAACCGTTATCGCCTGGCTTCATTCCCTTTTTTAATTGTTCTTCCTGTGAATCCATACCGTATTTCACGATAGAGCCTTTATCTCCATGCATTGTAAAGTGTGGACCTGCCTTTTTCACATAACTGCTACTACGTAAAATGACACGTTTAACTCCGTAGTGAAGTACTATGTGGAAATAATCATCCACCTCTGCACCTGGTCGCTGCTTAATTACATCTGCACTTATCGCATTTGGTTTCCCAAATAATGATAATGCTTGGTCAATTAAATGCGATCCTAAATCATATAATATTCCTGATCCTGGTAAGTTCTTTTCTCTCCAGCGATCACGTACATGTGGACGGAAACGATCAAAATGCGCTTCATATGCGTATAGGTTCCCTATTCTATTTTCTTCTAATAATTTCTTAATTGTTAAGAAATCATTATCAAAACGACGATTATGATATACACTTAATACGACATTATGCTGCTCTGCTAATGAAATAAGCTCTTCTCCTTCTTCAATTGAAACAACAAATGGTTTCTCTACAACAACATGCTTACCGTTTAATATTGCTTCTTTTACATATGGAAAATGAGTTGTATTTGGTGAAGTAATGACGACTAAGTCAATATCATCTCGCTTCACCAATTCATCAATTGTACTAACGACGTTAGCATTCGGTAATATTTCTTTTACTACCTCTTCTTTTGAAGATAATATGGCACGAATATCGTATTCTTCTATCGTTTGTAATAATGGGATGTGAAATGTTGTACTAGAAAATCCAAACCCTACAATCCCTACACCTATTTTTTTCATGTTGCTGCCCCTCCATTTATCCCGCTATTTGTGGGCAGTTAGACCCCCACTCATTTAAGTTTCACTTCATGAGAACGATTTCATTCAATTATTATAACAAGATTATTATTATTCACATAATAAATTGCCTAGAAAAAAGCATCTTGCCATTATTCATGGCAAGATGCTTTTTTTATTCCGGGCGTTTTTTCGTCCACGTTTCAATAACTTCACCAGTATCATTAACATCTAGTACTAAACTACCGTTACTATACCTGTCCTTATTTCGATACGCTTTCGGATCAATTTCTTCTACTATATGTTTCTCTGTCTTCATGTAAACTAGTTCATCGTCTCTAACGACTTCAATACCGACAATGCGGTATGGATTACGTTTTAACTCTTTGAAAATAACAAGACCTCGCTTCGCCCTCGTTGATTTCTCAATTTCTGATGCTTTTAGGCGTTTTACAGCACCACGCTGCGTTACGAGAATAAGTTGATCTTTGTCACCATTTAATGGCTTACCAGCAGCAACATAGTCATCTTCTTTTAAATTAATTGCTTTCACACCAGCGGCTCTTACACCGACTGGACTTACTTCATCTTCATGGAAAATAAGTGCATATGCACCGTGTGTAGCAAGAACGATATCACTCGTTCCATCTGTCGCAAATATATCAACAACTTCATCATCTTTTTTCAAGTTTACAGCAACGAACGCTCTTGAGTAACGCTGTACTTTATATTGGTTTAATTCTGTCTTCTTAATCATACCATTCTTTGTTACAAATACGATAAATCGCTTTTCTTCCTCAAAGTTCGGTACGACAGTTGCCCAAATAATGGTTTCATCCCGGTCGAGTGAAACGATATTAGCAACGTGCTGACCTAAATCTTTCCAACGAATATCTGGCATTTCGTATACTGGCAAATATATATAGTTTCCTTTATTCGTAAATAAGAGGACTGTCTCTGTCGTATTCGTATCGAATCGTTCAAGTAAGATGTCACCCTCTTTCATACCGAAGTCTTTGCCGTTTGAGGCATTATGTGAGCGCCATCCAGTACGTTTCACATATCCTTCTTTCGTTACAGTAACGATGACATCTTCTTGTGGGATCATCACTTCTACATCGATTTTAATTTCCTCGATTTGATCTTCAATAATCGCGCGTCGATCATCACTATATGTTTTCTTAACTCTCTTTAAATCTGTTTTAATTACTTGAAGTAATCTTTTTTCACTTTGTAAAATTGCCTGTAGCTCAATAATTTTCTTATTAAGCTCATCTGCCTCTTGTTGTAGTGCTGTAATATCTGTATTCGTTAAACGATATAATTGCAAGGATACAATTGCTTCCGCTTGCGCTTCTGTAAATCCAAATTTCGCACTTAAATTATCTTTTGCATTACGCTTATCTTTTGAAGCTCGAATCGTTTCAATAACTTGGTCTAAAATCGATAATGCTTTCTTTAAACCTTCTACAATATGTTGACGATTTTCTGCTTTTCTTAATTCATATTGTGAACGTCTCGTAACAACTTCTTTTTGATGCCCAATATATGCATCTAAAATTTTCGGTAATGTCATAAGCGTTGGACGACGATTATTAATCGCTACCATATTAAAGTTATATGGTATTTGCAAATCTGTATTTTTATATAAATAATTTAAAATACCTTCAGAATTTGCTTCTTTTTTTAATTCTACGACAATGCGAAGACCTGTACGATCTGTCTCATCACGCACTTCAGCAATGCCATCTAATTTTTTATCTAGACGTAACTCATCCATTTTCTTAACAAGGTTTGCTTTATTTACTTCGTATGGAATTTCAGTAATTACGATTTGCTGTTTCCCACCACGAACCGTTTCAACTTCTGCTTTCCCGCGAATAATAATTTTACCTTTACCTGTTTCATACGCCTTTTTAATACCGTCAATCCCTTGAATAATACCACCTGTTGGGAAATCAGGTCCTTTCATAACTGTTAATAAATCATCAACAGTACTATTCGGTTTATCAATACGCATCATTGTAGCGTCAATAACTTCTCCAAGATGATGCGGAGGAATTTCTGTTGCATAACCAGCGGAAATCCCTGTAGATCCGTTCACTAATAAGTTCGGGAACGCTGCTGGTAAAACAACCGGTTCTTCACTCGTATCATCAAAATTGGATACGAATTCTACTGTTTCTTTATCAAGATCACGTAATAACTCAGATGCAATTGGTGATAATCGGGCTTCCGTATAACGCATTGCTGCTGCTGGATCCCCGTCAACACTACCGTTATTACCATGCATCTCAACTAAAACATTACGTACTTTCCAAGTTTGGCTTAAACGTACCATCGCCTCATATACAGAGGAATCGCCATGCGGATGATAATTACCAATAACGTTACCGACTGTTTTAGCTGACTTACGGAATGCTTTATCGTGCACGTTTCCTTCTACATACATAGAATATAAAATACGTCTTTGTACCGGCTTTAAACCGTCACGCGCATCTGGAAGCGCGCGATCTTGAATAATATATTTACTATAACGTGCAAAGCGATCACCTAACACGTCTTCAAGCGGGAGGTCATGAAACTTCTCTGCTTGCATGTTATTCCACCTCCGTCTCCATAATCATTTCATTTTCTAAAATATTTCCTTCTTCTTGCATACCAAACTGTACATTACGCTCAATCCATTTACGACGCGGTTCTACTTTATCACCCATTAATGTTGTAACGCGGCGCTCTGCCCTCGCTGCATCATCAATTTTCACGCGAATTAATGTACGCGTTTCAGGATTCATCGTTGTTTCCCATAATTGATCCGCATTCATTTCGCCAAGTCCTTTATAACGCTGTAACATGTAACCTTTTCCAACTTTTTTCGTTACTTCATCTAATTCATCATCTGACCATGCGTATTCAATTACTTCACTTTTTCCTTTTCCTTTACTTACTTTGTATAAAGGAGGAAGTGCGATAAACACTTTACCAGCTTCGATAAGTGGTTTCATATATCTGTAGAAGAATGTTAATAACAATACTTGAATATGCGCCCCGTCTGTATCAGCATCGGTCATAATGACAACTTTATCGTAGTTAATATCTTCCACATCGAATTCATTGCCTACACCGCCGCCAATTGCATAAATGATTGTATTAATTTCTTCATTTTTAAAGATATCAGCAAGCTTTGCTTTTTCTGTATTAATTACTTTACCACGTAATGGTAATACCGCTTGGAAACGTCGATCTCGTCCTTGTTTCGCAGAACCACCGGCAGAGTCACCCTCTACTAGGTACAGTTCATTTTTCTGCGGATTACGTGATTGTGCGGGTGTTAATTTACCACTTAATGTACCTTCTGATTTCTTTTTCTTTTTACCAGTACGCGCTTCTTCTCTCGCTTTACGAGCGGCTTCACGTGCTTGTGCTGCTTTAATTGCTTTTCTCACAAGAAGTGTAGCTACGTCCGGGTTTTCTTCTAAAAAGTAAGCTAAATGCTCTGATACAATGGCATCAATTGAAGAACGAGCTTCACTTGTACCTAGTTTCCCCTTCGTTTGTCCTTCAAACTGAAGTACTTCTTCTGGTACACGTACAGAAACAATAGCCGCTACACCTTCACGAATATCTGTACCTTCTAAGTTTTTATCTTTTTCTTTTAATAGCGAAACTTTACGAGCATACTCATTAAACACACGCGTCATTGCTGTCTTAAATCCAGCTTCATGTGTTCCACCATCTTTTGTACGTACGTTATTTACAAACGATAGAATATTTTCTGAGTAGCCATCGTTAAATTGAAATGCTAGCTCTGCCTCAATTCCATTTTGTTCACCAGAGAAATATACAACTGGATGAATCGAATCTTTCTCTTCGTTTAAGTATGAAACGAAAGCTTCAATTCCTGTTTCATAATGAAACACATCTTCTAAATCATTTCGTTCATCTTTTATTGAGATTTTCATCCCTTTTAATAAAAATGCAGATTCGCGTAATCTTTCACATAAAGTTTCATAGTTATAATTTGTTGTACTGAAAATTGTTGTATCTGGTTTAAAATGCATTGTCGTACCAGATTCTTTCGTCTTTCCGATTTTTTCAAGCGTCGTTACAGGAACACCACCATTTTCAAAGCGTTGTTCATAAATATTTCCGTCACGCTTAATCGTTACGACTAACCATTCTGATAAGGCGTTTACAACTGATGCCCCAACACCGTGTAAACCACCGCTTGTTTTATAGCCACCTTGACCAAACTTACCGCCTGCATGAAGTACAGTTAAAATAACTTCAGGTGTCGGTTTCCCAAGTTTATGCATTCCCGTAGGCATTCCTCGCCCTTTATCAATAACGCTAATACTATTATCTTTATGTATTACGACAGAAATTTCGTCGCCAAATCCCGCTAACGCTTCATCAACGGAGTTATCTACTATTTCGTATACTAAATGATGCAATCCACGGCTGTCCGTGCTCCCGATATACATACCCGGGCGTTTTCGAACGGCTTCAAGTCCTTCTAACACTTGAATCGCATCTTCATTATATTGGAACTGATGCTTCGCCAAACTCCTTGCCCCTTTCCTAATCCAAAATCAGAACATATGTTTCTATTATAGAATAACGCCTCGACTATAGTTTTGGCAAGTTATCTTATCTCTTTTATATACCATTTTCAATAGAAAAATCCTTGTTTTTTCACAAGGATTCCTCTAGGCTACTATTTCAGAAAAATAATCGTTTGTCAACGAGAAATGGATATGTATGCCAAGATTACATATTCCAAACCTTTATTATGATCCAAATGATCAAGATCCAAAACGGGATTACAAGTAACAATCCCCAAAAACAGCCTTTAAAAAATCTCATGATGAACACCTCGTTCATCGGCCCTACTTATCTATAATAAGGGCTGAAGCAATCTTTCTAACTTTACAATCTATACTATTTTGTCATTGCATGTTCTACTTTTATGCAACGATCCATTATTACAGTATAGTCTTTTTCTTTTAAAAGTTGATATGTATCTTCATCTTGTACTCCTAATTGTGCCCAAAAAACATCTGCATCAATCTCCACAAATTCTTTTGCAACATCCATTAAAAATTCTGAACGGCGGAATACATTTACAATGTCAACATGTTCCTTAATATCTTTTAGTGAAGCAACTGCCTTTTCTCCAAGCACTTCATCTACTGTTGGGTTTACTGGAATAATGCGATACCCAGCATCTTGCATTGCTTTTGACACCATATACGATGTACGTTCTGGCTTATCTGATAATCCAACAACCGCAATTGTTTTGCTTTTCTTTAATACTTCACCAATTTCCGTACGAGTTGGGTTTTCAATCATCATAATTAATCCCTCCTATTCCTTTAGTATAGCCGATAAAGAAAGTCTCTTTCAATATGAAAGAGACTTTCTTTTATTCCGATTATTGATTCTTTGTAGCTGAGTTATCTGCTAAAGTAGCTGTTTTCGTCATTTTTTGACCGTTACGATAGAATGTAACTTCCACTTTCTCGCCTACTTTTTTCTTTTCATATAAATATTTACGGAATTGAAGAGCATTCTCTACTTTTTGATTATCTAATGCTACTACAATATCATATTGCTCTAAACCAGCTTTTTCGGCCGGTGATATTGGGTAAATTTTACCTAATACAACGCCGTTTGTTACGTCTTTCGGTACTTTCAATTGATTTACTGCATAAGCTTGCACATCTTCTAATGAAACAACACCTACTCCAAGGGCTGGACGTTTCACTACTCCGTCTTTTTCAAGTGATTCAATAACTGGCTTTGCGATATTAATTGGAATAGCAAATCCAATTCCTTCAACTTCTTGTTGTGCAATTTTACTTGAATTAATCCCAATTATTTCACCGTTTTGGTTAAATAACGCACCACCACTATTACCTGGATTGATCGCTGCATCTGTTTGAATAACTTGTGCTTGCCAATCTGGACGTTTGTCCCCATCAATATCAACTGGAATTTCACGTTCTTTACTACTGATTATACCTTCCGTTACACTTCCATCAAACCCTAGTGGGTTACCGATCGCAATTGCTTTTTCACCCGCACGGATTTTACTTGAATCACCTAAAGTGGCAACTTTATTTACATTAGATCCATCAATTTCTACAACCGCTAAATCTAACCAAGGGTCTTTCCCTACAAGCTTTGCATCTACTTTTTTACCATCACTTAGTTTTACAGCAAGTTTATTTGCTCCATCTACTACGTGGTTGTTTGTTACAATATATGCTTTATTTCCTGCTTTTTTATAAATCACACCTGACCCTGAACCGGCTTGTTGTTCTTGACCTGTCGGTTGCATTGCAAATGGATCAATGCTTTGTTGCATATTAATAACACCTACAACAACATCTTTCGCGCCTTCAATCATCCCAGGTAAATCAGTCTCATTTTTTGCTTTATTGACAACAGGAACTACAGTACCTTCTACTTTCGAATCTGAACTAAATGATGATACCGCCGCTCCATTATTTTGAGCCCATGGCATATATGGTGCTGCAAAACTAATTGAAACAGCCCCAACTACAGCTCCAACTAAACCTGTGAAAAAATAGCCTTTTTTACTGCCCGATTTTCTCACTTCTCTCGTTTCACTATGCTCTTCATTTAAATTTGGTCCGTCGTAATATCCCATGTTTACTTCCCCTCTCTGGTGAATTCGTATTTTCAGTATAGTCACGTTTTGTGTCCTTCTTGTGAACTCATCGTGAAATCCAATTAAAAAAATACGCTTATTTAACATTGTAGACAAAAAAAGCATTTTTTGTACATTCTACCTGCAAAAGAGGATATAAAATTGTTATTTTCCTAGAGTGAAGCGCACAATACGTTCCGCGTTATTCTTCAAATTTATAACCAACACGAATAACAGTACCGATATGCTTCGCTTTATCTCCTAGCTTATTTCGTAGTTTTTTAATATGAGTATCAACCGTTCGGTCATCACCGTAATAGTCATATCCCCATAACTGATCTAATAAATGTTGACGTGACAACACAATTCCTTTGTTCTCCATTAAATAAACGAGAAGTTCAAATTCTTTATGTGTTAATATAATTTCTTCTCCATCTACTAAAACGGTTCTAGATAGACGATTCACTTCTATTCCAGCTAAAGACATAGCATTTTCTTCAGCTACTCCCACCACGCCATCCGCACGCTTCAATAAAGTCTTTGCTCGAGCTACTAACACTTTCGGGCTGAAAGGTTTCGTTACATATTCATCTGCACCTAATTCAAATCCTAGTAATGTATCATCTTCATCCGAACGTGCTGTTAGCATAATAATTGGCACTGCTGATTCTTTTCGAATTCGTCTACAAACAGACCATCCATCTATTTCTGGTAACATAATATCTAACATAATTAAATCGATTTCATGCTCTGCAAATAATTCTAGCGCTTTTTTTCCGTCTTCTGCTTCGATTACTTCAAAACCTTCATTACGAAAATAATCGCTAACAATTTCACGTAATCTTCTTTCATCTTCGACAAGTAATACTGTTTTATTCATATAATCTATCCCGCCTTTTTACTCTTTCAATCGAATAATACGTTGATTGGAGCTTCCGCGAAATGGAAGTGTTAAATCTTTTTTCTCGATTTCAAATCTTCCATCGACTAAAACATCCCCATAATGTAACAACTCTATCATATCATTATTTTGAGAACTCTGTATCTCTTCTAACGTATAACCTGTATACATCCATAAATTTTTTTTCAAATCTTTCACTGCTCTTGCTACTTGTTTCACTTCAGCAGCTTGAAAAAATGGATCTCCACCTGAAAATGTTACATCAGTTAATGGATTACTTGCAATCTCTTTCACAATTTCTTCTACTGTCATTTCAGTTCCATTACAAATATTCCACGATTTCGGATTATGGCAGCCGAAACAACGATGCGGACAGCCCGCAAAAAACACGACTGTCCGCAACCCTTCTCCATCTACTACACTATCATGAATGATGTTCATCACTTTCATTTATGCTTCACCCGATCCATCTCTTCACTACGTTTCGCACTATTCCACTTCGACATATCTCCTACAAGATAACCTGTTATACGGCGAATTCTTTCTATGTTAGCCTCATCTTCATTTCCGCAGCTCGGACATCCATTTCCAATAACTCCGTGATAACTACAGCACTTACAACGGTCAACAGGGTGATTAATTGAACCGTATCCAACGCCATTCTCTGCCATCGCTTGTACAATTTGTTTTAATGCCTTCTTGTTATGCATTGCTGCTCCATCTAGTTCAATATACGTAATATGTCCCCCGTTACATAGAGCGTGGAACGGGCCTTCTAAACGAATTTTATTTATCGCTTGCATGTTATAATAAACTGGAATATGGAATGAATTCGTATAGTAATTATGATTAGTTATACCGCTAATCACGCCAAATTCTTCCCTATCCTTTTTCACAAACTTCCCTGATAACCCTTCTGCAGGAGTTGCAATGACTGAGAAATTCAGTTCATGTTCTTCTGTCGCTTTATCCATTCTATCTCTCATAAAGGAAATAATTTCATATCCGAGTTTCCATGATTCTTCATCTTCTCCGTGATGCTTTCCTGTTAAAGCTACTAAACACTCCGCAAGACCGATAAAACCAAGACTTAACGTCCCTTGCTTTAAAATCGATGCTACAGAATCTTCAGGCTGTAACTTTTCTCCACCGCGCCATACACCTTGTGAATATAAAAATCGAAAATCTCTTGCTCGTTTCGTACATTGATACTCAAATCTCTCTAATAATTGCTGGATTCCTACATCTAAATAATAATTTAACGCTTCAAAAAACGCTTCTTTTGAACCACTAATTAACGCTAATTTCACTAAATTAATAGATGTAAATGATAAATTCCCTCTTCCAATCGCCGTTTCTTCTCCATGTACGTTCGACATAACACGAGTACGACATCCCATGTAACATACTTCACTTTCCGGTCTTCCATCATAATGCACAGCATTAAATGGCGCATCTAAAAATGAAAAGTTAGGGAATAATCGTTCAGCCGTTGTCTCTAACGCTAATTCAAATAAATCATAGTTCGGATCACTTTCTTCAAAATTCACACCTTTTTTCATTTTAAAAATTTGAATAGGAAAAATTGGTGTTTCCCCTTTACCAAGACCAGCTTGTGTCGCTTTTAAAAGTTGTTTAATTAAAAGTCTTCCTTCTTTCGATGTGTCTGTTCCATAATTAATAGAAATAAACGGTACTTGTCCCCCGCCCCTACTATGCATACTATTTGAATTATGAATAAAAGCTTCACACGCCTGATACGTATCATTTTCTGTTTCTTTCCACGCAAATTCTTCTATTTGTTCTTTCGTAAGCGGATATGACTGTAATCGTTTCTTATGTCTCTCTACTGTTTTTCTCACATATGGAGCTAAATCAACATCAAAGAGTGCAAACGATTGACCACCGTGCTGCATATTTTGATTCGCTTGAAAAATAATAGATGAAAGAGCTAATGCACTTTTAATGTCTTGCGGTTGTCTCATATGTCCATGTCCGGTATGAAAACCGTTCGCAAGCATTTGCGCTAACGGAATTTGCGAACAAGTTGTCGTTCCAGTCGCATAAAAATCTAAATCATGCGGATATAATATATTTTCATTTATCGCTTTTTTCACTGAATCTGACAATAAATTTTCAACAGCGTAATATTTCGCACTCTCAGATGCGAACGTTCCCATTACTCCCATCGGAGAGCGGCCGTCTACATTTGCATTTTCTTGCATTAAATCTTGTTCATTGCCGTGGACTATTGTCTCAAATATTCTCATTAATTCTTCTCCACGTGTATTTTTTTGTAACATTTATAACCCTCCACCAATATGTTGTTGTCTTTTAATTAAAATGTTACTACATATAGTCAAAGGGTTTCTGTGAGAAATGTAACATTCCTGTGAAATTTTTTGCACGAAATAATGAATTTTTCATTTACAAAAAAGAAATGTGCTCTTTACAAATGTATGGTACAATATACGGGAAAAACTCTTTTTACCCTTTATCAACACATTTGAATAAAGGAGACTGAACTTATGATTACTACATATCTTTTATTTATCGTTGCCTACTTACTTGGCTCGATTCCATTTGCACTAGTCGTTGGAAAGATTGGTTATGGAATTGACATTCGTGAGCACGGGAGCGGTAATTTAGGCGGAACAAATACATTCCGCACACTAGGGAAAAAAGCAGGTTTTATCGTTACAATTGCTGACATTTTAAAAGGTACATTAGCAACGAGTCTACCGATTATTTTCGCGTTAGACATTCATCCACTATGGTTCGGATTAGCAGCTGTTCTTGGACATGTGTATCCGATTTTCGCGAAATTCCGTGGCGGTAAAGCAGTTGCAACTTCTGCTGGCGTGCTATTATGCTACTCACCAGTTGTTTTTGCAATTTTAGCTGTTGTCTTTTTCAGCCTTTTATTTACAACAAGATACGTATCACTTTCTTCTATGGTAACAGCTGTCGTTGCCGTTATCGCATCAATTGTTAGCGGGGATAAAATCTTCATTATTGCGATGTGTTTATTAGCAGGTATGGTTATTTATAAACACCGTGCAAATATTGGACGAATTATAAATAAAACTGAACCGAAAGCAAACTTTTCAAAAAAGAAAAAATAAGATCGTAACCCACATAACGCAAAAAGAAAACGTGAAGCATATTAATAGCGTCTTTTTGCGTTATTTTTTATACTAAAGAAAAAGCAACATAATTTGGAGGAACTATACATGAATCTTTCCGTAACAAAAGAAGCAGCACAATGGTATAAAAACGAATTAAACTTACAATCGGGTGAAACACTGCGCCTTTTCGTACAATATGGCGGTTGTAGTACTGTGCAAAAAGGACTTTCTTTAGGTATTCGTAAAGATGATCCTGCACATCCTGCTGTTCAAATTCAAGAAGAAGGTATTAACTTCTTTATTGAAAGCGATGATGAATGGTTCTTCGATGGACATAATTTATCTGTTACATTTAACGACGGTGATGATTTCCCGCAATTTAATTATGAAAAATAAAAAAACGTGGCTTCCGCCACGCTTTTTTATTTTTTCTTAATTTCCTCATATTTCGCATACCACTCTGGATAGAACTTTTTAAATGATACGGGCCTGAACCCTTCTTTTTTCGCACAAATATTTGTCGTACTTGCCGTAATACAAAGTTCACCTTCACCATTATATATTTCATATCCATATACAACGCGAAGCGGGCTCACTGTATCAACCCACGTTTTTACAATTGCTTTTTCCCCGTAACGCATCGCTTTACGATAAGAAATTTGCAAATCTAACACAGGAGAAATAATTCCTTCTTTCTCCATTTCAACATATGAAAACCCTAAATCTTGTATAAGTTTCGTGCGACCTAATTCAAGCCACACTAAATAGTTTGAATGGTAAACAACACCCATTTGATCTGTTTCCGCATAACGGATTTCAACTTCATGTTCTGCTACAAACATATATATTCGCCTTCTTTCACTTCTGCTACCTTGCATACATTTAATCATAATACAGTGAATCTTTTACCGAAAGGAGCAAGCATATGATTCAAATTGTAACGGTTCGTAGCGGTGATAGCGTATATAGCTTGGCATCAAAATATGGATCAACACCTGACGAGATAGTAAAAGACAATGGATTAAATCCAGCTGAAACACTCGTTGTTGGTCAGGCACTGATCGTGAATACGAAAGGGAATAATTATTATGTACAGCCTGGCGATAGCCTATATCGAATCTCTCAAACATATAACGTTCCTCTCGCTAGTTTAGCTAAAGTGAATAACTTATCTTTAAAATCCATTCTCCACGTTGGACAGCAATTATATATACCGAAAGGGACGAAACGTGCAGTAGAATCCATCGCTTATTTACAACCTTCCACTATACCTATTAAAGAAAGTTTAGTTAATGCTACACGTGCTATTAATCCATTTTTAACATACTTAGCTTACTTCAGCTTCGAGGCAAAAAGAGATGGTACGTTAAAAGAACCAACTGAAACAGCTAAAATCGCTAATATTGCAACGCAAGGTAATACCATCCCTATGCTCGTTATTACGAACATCGAAAACGGAAATTTCAGTGCCGATCTAACATCCGTTATTTTACGGGACGCAACAATCCAAAACAAATTTATTACAAATATTTTGCAAACTGCTGAGAAGTACGGTATGCGAGATATTCATTTCGATTTTGAGAGTGTTGCACCCGAAGATCGCGAAGCGTATAATCGTTTTTTACGAAATGTGAAAACACGCTTACCTAACGGATACACATTAAGTACAACGCTTGTACCGAAAACAAGTTCCAATCAAAAGGGAAAATTTTTCGAAGCTCACGATTATAAAGCACAAGGACAAATTGTTGATTTCGTCGTCATTATAACATATGACTGGGGATGGCAGGGCGGACCACCGATGGCAATCTCTCCTATCGGCCCTGTAAAAGAAGTACTTCAATACGCAAAATCTCAAATGCCTCCTCAAAAAATTATGATGGGGCAAAATTTATACGGATTCGATTGGAAACTTCCGTTCAAACAAGGAAACCCACCAGCAAAAGCAGTTAGCTCTGTTGCAGCTGTTGCACTTGCTCGTAAATACAATGTTCCTATCCGCTATGATTTCACAGCTCAAGCTCCACATTTCAATTACTTTGACGAAAACGGTGTACAACACGAAGTTTGGTTTGAAGATGCGAGATCTATTCAAAGTAAATTCAATTTAATGAAAGAACAAGGCATTGGCGGTATTAGTTATTGGAAGATTGGCTTGCCATTTCCACAAAATTGGCGTTTACTCGTTGAAAACTTTACAATTACGAAAAAGGGCTGACAAAAGTCAGCCCTTTTTGTACATTCTGTTAAGATTCATCTTTGATTTCACTTTTTAATGAGTCAATACTTTCTAAACGCCTTTGATTTTTTGCTTCAATAGCAGAACGGTCTTTTTCATTAGAAAGCTCCGCTGTTTCTTTTGCTTCATTAAAGTTATCAATTGTATTTTGCACCATTTCTTGTAACTTTTCAGCGTTATCACTTCGATTATCTGGATTTGGCATGTACTTTCCTCCTAATATTGTATATACACACCATCTTAAATTACCTATCTTCCCTCAAATTTATACATAAAAAAGGAGAATACAATATTCTCCTTTTCTTTAACCGTTATCAACAATCGGTTGTTTGCCCGTTTGGTCTTGCATTTGCTTTCCTTTATTGCCACCAGCTTTTTTTGATTGTGTTCCAATATGATTCGGTGCAAAGTCTTTTGAATTCTTTTTCGGATTACCCATTACTATCGCCTCCTTAACAGTAGTATCGTACTAGTGTTAAGAATTATTCAGCTTGCTTAAAAAGTTTCATTTCATAACGTTTTTCAATACGCTCTTCAATGCGATCGATTGCATCGCGATCGCTTAATAATTGTTGTTTATTTTCTTTCACAAGCTCGTCAAACGATTTACGGCGACTTCTTCTCATGCTGTTCACCCTCTCTCCTTCGCTTTCTTATTACATAGTATGAGCAAAGGAAAAACTATTTAATCAGATTTGCAAGAAAATTTTATGTTTTAGTACTCCTAAAAAAACTCCGTGTACAGTAAAATGTACACGGAGTTTTTTACACCATAATATTCAAATATTCTTTTAGTTTTTCATCTGCATTCATTTCACTTTGTTTATAATCATGCAGCGCTTGCAATACAAAATCATACTGTTCTAAAATATAACTTTCTAATTTCAGGACGTCCTCTAAGCTATTAAGCATAATTCTCGTGTTACCAACTTCACTTTTTAACGCCGGTTCACAGGCTAAACTCGTACATATTTCTTTCACATCATCTTCTAATATGTCTGTTAATACGTATTTCTTTCGCCCTTTTACCTTTAATCTCATAACTGGATAAAAAGCTTTTATATCTAAATAGCTTCCTACATTCATGCAACGAATCCATTCAATATCACGTTTATTTCGTACAAGTATCTCTTTTACCGCTTCATATACTGCTGTTTCATCAAGTACTTCTGTATTCGATTTCCTTTTCGCCTCTTCTTCAATAAAGGCACATTTTTGATAAACTGCTGCACAAGTAATACAATCATCAAATGCATTATGAGAACTTAAACGAATTCCAAGCATTCGCTTTAACGTTTCAAGTTTATGATTAGGCGCGTGCTTCATATATTTCTTTGCTAGAAACACAGTATCAATCACTTTATTTTGTGGTTCCGGTAAACCAAGCATATTCACATTACTTTTCAAAAAGCGCATATCAAAAGATGCATTATGAGCGACAATTACATTTGTATGTAAAAATGCTAAAAATAAAGGTAACACTTCTTCAATCGTCGGTGCATCCGAAACACGATAATTTGTAATACCTGTTAAACTCGTTATTCGGTCCGGAATTGGACGCTCCGGATTCACATAGGAAACAAATTGATCTACTAGTTCATGATTACGATATTTCACTGCTGCCACTTGAATGATCTTATCATTATAAGGATTAAATCCTGTTGTTTCAAAGTCAATTACAACATAATCTAACGGTAAGGATATATTCCCCACTCCAAATACACTCCTTTATCTTTCAACGTTTATATTTCTTTTATCATACCATGCAGTTATCACTACGTGAAAAAGAAAAGGCAGAAATGATTATATTTCATCTCTACCTTTTCACTGTTATTTTAATTTGGCAATCCGTTTCTCCATCTCTTTTTGCGTCATCGGCCCAATAAACTTATCTTGAATGACACCTTTTGTATCTATAAAATACGAAGTTGGGATCGTAATGACTTTATACGCTGTTGTTACATCAATGTTCTTATCCAATAAAATAGGAAAAGTAATTCCTTTTTCCTTAGCAAAATTACTTACCTTTTCTATCCCCCCGCCTTTTTCTGAAGGCGTATAATTTATTGCTAAAATTTCTACATTTTCTTTATGTTCTTTATAGAAAGCCTCCATATCTGGCATTTCTTGCTGACAAGGCCCACACCACGTTGCCCAAAAGTTTAAAATCGCTTTCTTTCCTTTTAAATCTGATAACTTTACATTCGTTCCATCTAACTTCGTTAATTCAAAGTCTGGCGCACTCTTCCCTATTTCAATACCATTACTTGCAATCATTTCTTTCATAGCAGCTTCACTTTTTGTTTGCTCCCCTTGCACTACCTGATCGTTTTTACCAAACTGTTCATAAGCTGCATATCCCGCTAAACAAAGTAACACTACAATAATCGTAAGCTTCCTCCACATTTTATATCACCCTAACGTATTTATCTTCTTATAACTTAATCACTCAAATACTATATACCTTATTTTAGCTTATACGGACAAGCTTGGAAATATTCACAGTCGAAATAATTAGAATATTCTTATTTAAAGTGCATTTTTTTCCTTTTTATCATATAATTAGAAAAATAAATGCAGTGTTGTTTATTTTCTTATGGACCTATTCACCTTTTTACTTTCGTAGTTATATAAACTTCAACAAAAGGGGGATTTTTTATGAATTCATTCGAAAAAATAACATTATATATTCTTAGTTTTCTTTTATACCCAATCGGTATTATTACATGGATCATTTCACTCTTTAGTAACGATCTTGAAAAAAAGAAAGTAGGGCGTATTTGTCTCTACGTTTCTCTAGTCTCATTCGTCCTTTTCTTAATTCTTGGAATTGCCACTTTCCTTATGACTGCTACTTTTAACGTTGATCTAAATCACTCCGAATCTATCGAGTATTAACTAAATGACGGTGAATAAAGATTAGAGCATTGCTCTTATCTTTATTCACATCTCTTAAAAAATGAATGACTATTTATTAATTTTTCAGGACTTCCACATGCTACAATACTTCCTTCTTTCATGATGACAACGCGATCTGCTAGTATTACTTTCTCTACATCATGCGTAGCCACAATTCTCGTGACCTCGCCTCCCAGCCCTTCTATCATATTCCAAACAATTTCTTGATTGCTCGGATCTAATCCGGCAGTCGGTTCATCTAAAATAATAAGATTTGGATTTGAAACAATTGCTCGCAGTAATGCAAGACGTTTCCTTTCTCCTCCCGAAAACTCTTCACCACTTTTATGTAATACAGTTTGAATCCCTTCAGGCAAGTCCCTAATAATTGATGTTCCATTTACAAGTTCAATATTTTTTTCTAACTGGTGTTCTATATACTCTTCACCGAAATACATATTCTCTTTTACTGTCGTCCGAAAAAAACGTGGTTCTTGCCACACTGTAGTCAATCGAGCCTCATTTCCATAATAAGCAACGCTACCGTTAGATGGTTTATACAAGCCTGCCATTAATTTTAAAAGCGTTGTTTTTCCTTCACCACTTTCTCCTACAATCATAATGAGTTCACCAGGTTTAATTTGCAAATCAATATTATAAATTCTGCATTTCTCTTCATCATTCTCCTGAAATGAAACATTTGTTAATGTCATCCCCATCGCTCTTTCTACATTACTATTTGCCACTCGTTTATCTAAAAAGGAAAAAACTCTATTTGCCGAAGCAATTGCAACTTGTGTCATCATTAATAAATCGCCCACATAACGGACAGGGAAAAAGAGCATTTCAATTGTCGCTAACACTGCAACAAGTGAACCAACTTCTATTTCCCCCTTCATTATTTTTTGCACACCTACAATGAGAACAACGATATATGCTCCTGTTTCCATCACCGTTCCAACTACCCCAATGCAATGTTGCATCATCGTCTTCTTTACTTCTGTTTTATAAGATTGTGCTGTTACTCTCTTAAATAAGCGAATGGCCCATTTTTCTTTTTGTAAACTACGCAAATCTTGTACTCCTTTTACAAACTGTGACACCATCTCTACAACAGTTGACTGATTGTTTTGAGCAATACTTGCAATATTTCTTACCTTTTTCCCCATCAATATCGGAACCGTTGCACTTAAAAATAAAAACGGAGTTACCCACAATATAAACTGTATATCTATATGTTGTAGTGCTATGAACGCACCTATAAATTGTGCAATGGCATGTATATATTCTATTAATATAGAACCATATAATCTGACCCAGTTTGGAATATCAGACACAACTAACGTTTCTAACTCTCCTTGTTTGATTTTCTCACTCTCTTCAAATGGTAATAAGAAAAAATGGCGCAATACATCTATACGCTTCTTTTGCAATATTCGTTGACTTGCTTTTGAGCTTACATAATCAAATGAAAGATTGTTCACCCACATCAACAAGCGGCTAACTGTAAACAAAGTAATGTAAAAATACGCTCCCTTCAGCTCTCGTTGAATTAGGTTATCTACAATTAGTCCCATGAATAGCGGACGGGATAGATTTAAAATAGCTGCAAAAATCCCACTGCATACTGCTGCTATTACTAATATTTTTTCTTTCTGTAACGGTAACAAAATTCTTTTATATTCTTTCATAATATCCCCTCCATTTTTTATAGTAAAAAGAAAGGGATGAAACCATTTGGTTTCATCCCTTTCCATAAAATAAGGAAGCTAACAGTTGTTAGCTTCCTTATCATTCATTTCAATTGTTTAGTTTGACACTTTAGACTCTTCGATTTTCTCACGAAGAACCATTTGCAGAATACCACCGTGACGGTAGTAGTCAATTTCTACTTCACTATCGAAACGAGCTACTACTTCAAATTGTTTTTCGTTGCCATCTGCATCAGTTGCAACTACTTTTACAAGATCGCGTGGTTTAACTGTTTTGTCGATTTGAATTTCAAATGACTCGTTACCAACAAGACCTAATGTTTCAGCGCTTTCACCATCTTTAAATTGAAGCGGTAATACGCCCATTAACACTAAGTTACTGCGGTGAATACGCTCGAAGCTTTCTGCGATTACTGCTTTAATACCTAATAAGTTTGTACCTTTTGCAGCCCAGTCACGAGAACTTCCCATACCGTAATCTTTACCTGCAACAACTAGAAGGCCTGTGCCGTCTTCTTTATATTTCATAGCAGCATCATAGATTGATGTTACTTCACCAGTTGGCCAGTATGTTGTATATCCGCCTTCTGTGCCTGGTGCAATTTGGTTTTTAATACGGATGTTCGCGAATGTACCACGCATCATCACTTCATGGTTACCACGACGAGAACCGTAAGAGTTAAAGTCAACTGGTTGTACGCCGTTTTCTAATAAGTAGCGTCCAGCTGGTGTATGCTTACCGATTGAACCTGCTGGTGAAATATGGTCTGTCGTTACAGAGTCACCAAATTTACCAACTACGCGTAAGCCTGATAACGTTTCAACTTCACCTGGCTCTTTAGATAAACCTTCAAAGAATGGTGGATTTTGAATGTATGTTGAATCATTATCCCAAGTATATAAAGCTTCATTTGAAGTTTGGATTTCATTCCAACGCTCATTGCTATTAAATACTTGTGCATATTCTTTTTTGAATAGTTCAGATGTAACAACGCTTTGAACTACATCTTCAATTTCTTTAGCTGATGGCCAAATATCGTTGAAGTAAACAGCATTGCCATTTGCATCTTTACCGATTTCATCATTTTTCAGGTCAATATCAACAGTACCTGCAAGTGCATATGCCACAACAAGTGGTGGTGATGCTAAGTAGTTCGCTTTTACAAGTGGATGAATACGACCTTCAAAGTTACGGTTACCAGATAAAACAGATGTTACTAATAAGTCGTTTGCTGCGATTGCTTCTTCTAATTCTGGCGCTAATGGACCAGAGTTACCGATACAAGTCGTACAGCCGTAACCAACTGTTTGGAAACCTAATTGATCTAAATATGTTGTTAAACCAGACTTATCTAAGTACTCTGTAACAACTTTAGATCCTGGTGCTAATGATGTTTTTACGTATTCAGGTACTTTAAGTCCTTTTTCAATTGCTTTCTTCGCAACTAGACCTGCTCCAATTAATACGTACGGGTTTGATGTATTTGTACAGCTTGTAATTGCAGCGATTGCAATTGCACCTGTTTTCATCGTTACTTCTTTATCTTCTAATGTAACCTTCACCTCTTTATCGAACTCTTGCTCATTAAATCCAAGTCCTTGTGTTCCAACTGGTGCTACAACAGCTTTGTGGAACGCATCTTTCATATCTGAAAGTGGAATTAAATCTTGTGGGCGTTTCGGTCCAGAAAGGTTAGATTCAATTGTATTTAAATCAATTTCAACAAGATCAGTGTAAATTGGATCTTTGCTGTCTGCTGTATAGAATAAACCGTTTGCTTTACAGTATTCTTCAACAACTCGAATTTGCTCTTCATCTCTACCTGTTAAACGTAAGTATTCTAATGAAATATCATCGATTGGGAAGAATCCACAAGTTGCGCCGTATTCTGGTGCCATGTTTGAAATTGTTGCACGGTCAGCTAAAGGCATGCTCTTTAGTCCATTACCGAAGAACTCAACGAATTTACCAACTACACCTTTTTGACGTAATACTTGCGTTACTTTTAATGCAACGTCAGTTGCTGTAGTACCACTTGGAAGTGTACCAGTTAATTTCACACCGATTACTTCAGGTACTGGGAAGTATGAAGGCTGTCCAAGCATTCCTGCTTCTGCTTCAATACCACCAACGCCCCATCCAAGAACACCGATACCGTTAATCATTGTTGTATGTGAGTCTGTTCCAACTAATGAATCTGGATATGCAACTAAGTCACCTTCCGCATTTTTCACAGCATGAACAACTGGTGCTAAATATTCAAGGTTTACTTGGTGTACAATACCTGTAGCTGGTGGAACTGCACGATAGTTATCAAATGATTTTTGTGCCCAGCTTAAAAATTTATAACGTTCTTCATTACGTTTAAACTCTAAGTCCATGTTGAATGCAAGCGCGTCTGCCGTACCCGCTCTATCAACCTGTACAGAGTGATCAATTACAAGGTCTACAGTAATTTCTGGATTAATTTTATCAGGATCCCCACCCATGTCTGCCATTGCTTTACGAAGCGAAGCCAAATCAACAACAGCTGGAACACCAGTGAAATCTTGTAAAATTACACGAGATGGTTTAAATGGAACATCGATATCTTGCACATCTTTCGTTCCCCATTTCGCTAAATTTGTAACATGCTCTTCTGTAATTACACGTCCGTCTACTTGACGAAGTACTGATTCAAGTAAAACTTTCACGGAATATGGTAATTGAGATACGTTGCCAACCCCTGCGTTTTCAAGCGCTTTCAAATCATAATAATGATACGTTTTTCCATCTACTTCAAAAGTTGCGCGTGATTGAAATGGATTATGTTTGACCATTATGTTTCCCCCCTGTTAAACGTGACTAAGTTGTCTGAATATAAAATGTAGACAAACTTTTCAATACCTTACGATAATATCTTATTACAACTTTCTAAATAAGTAAATAATAAGAAACTTATAGATTATCATAAGTTTTCTTTATGTTTCTAAATTTGAATAGTGTTCATGCTCCTTATGAATACTATTACCATAAAGTAAAGTGCTCTATTAGCGCTTTACTTACAGTTCATACATACTATGAACTGCTCATCATTCAACTTACAAAAAAAGTTATAGAGGTGAAATAAAATGGGTAAAAGAAAAGCAAATCATACTATTTCAGGAATGAATGCGGCATCTGCACAAGGACAAGGTGCTGGTTATAACGAAGAGTTTGCAAATGAAAACTTAACTGCTGCAGAACGACAAAATAATAAGAAACGCAAAAAGAACCAGTAACGAAAAATCCCAAAAGGAACATTCACCTTTTGGGATTTTTTCTAATGTTTATAACGTAACAATTCCGAAACCTTTACAAATCGATAGCCTTGCTTTTGAAGCTCCGGTAAAATTTTTGCTAGCGCTGCTACTGTTTGACTACGATCATTTCCTCCATCATGTAACAATACAATATCTCCACTTTTAGCATTTTTCACTACATGATTTACAATGGATTCAACACCTGGATTTGCCCAATCACGTGGGTCTTGGTGCCATGACCATAGTACAGTTTGATACCCAGCTTCTTTCGCTGTTTTAAATACAGCATCGTTAATATATCCACCAGGTGGACGGAATAACAAAGGTTCTTTTACCCATTTCTCAAAATATTTCTTTCCATCTAAAATATCTTTTTTTAATTTTTCATCTGATGAACTATTCGCATATAAATGATTCATCGTATGATTTCCAATTTCATGTCCCTCTTTCAACACTTGTTTTACTAAATATGGATTGCGCTGCACTCGAAATCCGATCATAAAAAATGTCGCTTCCGCTTTATATTGACGTAATAAATGTAAAACTTGTGTTGTATAAGTTGGATCTGGTCCATCATCAAATGTAATGGCAATAATCTTTTCATTATTAGGTACTTCCCACGTTACATAGCCAGTTGGTTCTAGCTCTTTTCTGAGCAACATTTTCGCTTCCACTTTTTCCACTTGAAATATATGTACTGCGCATAGTAAAGAAAAAATTACTAAAAAAACTTTCTGTTTTAGCATAATATTCATTAAAGTAAGAGATTGTCGAACACCAACAATCTCATTTACTTTTCTAATTGATCTACATTTCGCATAATGTTTTGGAGATTACTTTCATATTGCTCAAGTTGTGGACGTTGTGTTTCTGAAGCTACCTCTAGTGCATTTTGAATTTGTTCATATGCTTCCTGAACCTCTTGGCGTAATTCTTTTAAATCATGACCGTAGTTTGGATCATTTTTCACAATGTTGTTAAATGCATTTTCTGCTTGTGTAACGCCTTGCTGCGCTGCTTGAAAAGCTTGTTGCTTATCTTTATGATATGGCATTATACAATCCCCTTTCCATAATAGTTAGTCCCACTTATCTTTACCTTTTTTTCTAAAAACATTCTCGTATAAATTTGCAAACTTCTCTCATTCTAAAAAGAAAGAGGAGGTGTCACAGACAATGGGCAAAAACAATCGTGAAGCGAAAGAAAAAAAAGGACAACCCGAACCATTAAGCGGATCTCATAAAGTAAAAAACCGTAACCATTCACGCCAAAAACATCATGCACATCATGATATGTAAAACAAAAAATGCACACTAGCTACCTTTTCCACATACAATGTTTATATTTTTCCATTTATTCTTCACCCCTACTTCATTCATGCATAACATAGTATGAATTGAGATTTTACGGAGGGTGTCTTACATGGGCAAGAAAAAGAAGGATTGTCTTTTTCATGTTGATGGTTTCGAAGAATGGATGGATCAGTTTTGTTCTGATTCTTGTAGCAACTTTAGTTTCCCAAATCAAATTCATATTGACCTTTGTGAAACGGAACAAGAATACATTTTGGAAACAGATGTACCAAATGTAAAAGAACAAAATGTAGTCATTAAAAAGATGAAGACAGGCCTAAACATTTGCATACTTCATAAAAATATTTCTTTGCAGAGAATCATTCCTTTACCCGATAATATTATTTATAAAAAGATGCTAGCCTGCTTAGAGAATGGATATTTAGCCATTCATATTTCCAAAAATGAAGTTGCTCATAAACATGAGGAAAAAGTTCTTTTTCAAATTGAGAATTAAAATAAAGTAAAACTTTAACCAACAGGAGTTTTACTGCCCGTTAATAGCGGGATAAATACAAAAATAAGCCCCAGCAGGTGACTGGGGCTTATTTTATTTCGCATGTAATCCCATATTAGAATTTCCATCATATCTTTTTTTCAATAAACTTTTCGTAACTAACAGCACTGGAAACGCTACAGTTGAAAATATAGCTAGCGCTGAAAATACTACAAACCCATTTTGGTACCCGTAATAATCGAGAAGTATGCCCCCAAACCACGGACCAATTACTGCTCCAATTCCCGAAAAGCCCATCGCCCCGAAGTATGTTCCTTTTAGATGCGCGACAGCAATATCATCAATAAATACATCCGTCATTGAAAACATTAAGACTTCTCCAATTGTAAAAATAATTGTACAAATGGCAGCACCTAGCGTAGATTCTATTATTCCAAATCCAAACAATCCTCCGCTCACAAATAAAGTTCCAACCATAATGGATACTAACGGTGTATACTTTTTACATATTTGAATAACAGGGTATTGAATTACGACTACAACAATCGCATTTAAAGCTAACATATATGAAAATAATTTCACTCCATCCTGGAATATATGTGCATTTGCAAAATATTGAGATACCGTCGTCGTCAAATGTGAAAAACCACAATTACTCAAAATAATACCGACTAAAGCAACTAAAAATACTATATCTTTTCGCAATATACGCATTGCATTTAGCATTGTAACAGGTTTTTCTGTACTCACTTTCTTTTTTTCCATTGGATACTTCTTAAATTGGAACGCTAGTATAGCTGTATATAGAATATATACCCCAGCTGCTACTAAAAAAGGAATTGTTGATTTTGCACTTCCAATCTGTAGTCCAACAATTGGTCCAATTGCAACTCCAACATTTATTGCACCATATCGCAAGTTATAGACGAGTAACCGATACTCAGGCTTTGTTAAATCTGATAATAATGCTCTTGATGTTGGCTCAAAAAACGACCTACATAATCCATTTAAAGCGTTTAATAAAAAGAAACTTAAAACATGATCTGCAAGTGAAAAACCTATAAACACAAACATCCAAACAATCATGGACCAGAGCATAATCATTTTCCGGCCAAATCGATCTGATAAATTCCCTCCGATAAAACTAGCAAAAACACCAACAAGTGCACTCGTTCCAATAATAGCACCAGTCATTCCAGCTGATACACCTTTAATAGTCGTTAAATAAATCGCTAAAAAAGGGATACTCATTGACGTGGCGAACCTCGCAAATAAAGTCCCTATTATAATTGTCATTCCTAACGGATGAATATTTTGTAACTTCCCCTTCATCTTAAAAACCTACTCTCCCTGTTATCACATAAAAAAAGAAAGCAAAGGATCTGCTCTCTTTTCCCTTTTTATACTTGAGTTGTTGATACCCGAGCTGTTCTCGTTATATCCATATCTATGCCATATGTAAACTGTAATTCTTTACAAACATCTTTAATTAAAATTGCGACATTATATTTCTCATTAAATTGTAAAACGATGTTTTCTACTTCTTCATATGTATACTTATATTCTCCTGTAATAACACTTTTTAGATCAAAGCATTCATTTATACAAAGTTGCACAAGCAGCTGGTCATATTTCTCGATTACATCTTCTTTCTTCCACAGTACCTCTTTTACATATAACCGATCAAACTTCACACTTTCTCGATTACAATCCGTTAAAATCCGGGTCATTTCATTTAATTCTCGATACAATTCAGAAATATTTTTGCTTAAACTAAGCAGTTTATCTACGCCGTTTTCATATAACATATTCATTCCACCCCCGCATTTTCTTTTTCTTATTATAGCAAGAAAATTCCAAAAAAAGTTTCTTTCTTCTGAAATATTAGGAAACTAATTTCGATTGCTTTACAATGAAACTAGTGAACACGAAAGGGGAAAGAAAATTGGAGCAAAAATTATATTACACTGACGCTTATAAACAAGACTTTACTACAAAAGTTATAAAGCAAAATTATGATAAAGACGGTAACTTATACGTTGTTTTAAACGAAACGGCATTTTATCCGACAGGTGGCGGGCAGCCCCATGACACTGGAACTTTAAATGGTATTGCTGTACTCGATGTTGAAGAAGTCGATGAAGAAATCCGCCACTTCATTACAGAACAATTACATACAGAAGAAGTAGAAGGTAAAATTAATTGGGAGCGTCGTTTTGATCATATGCAGCAACATGCGGCTCAACACATTTTATCTGCTGCTTTTTGGGATCATTTTAACATACCTACGATTGGGTTCCATCTTGGTAGAGAAATAGTAACAATTGATTTAGAAACAGAAAATCTGCATACAGAAACAGTTGAAAAAGCAGTACAAATTGCAAACAATATAGTTTTTGAAAACCATCCAATCCGTATAGAGTGGATGAACTTAGAAGCAGCAAAAACGTTACCCCTTCGTAAAGAACCGACTATGATTGAAAATATACGCGTTGTTATGATCGAAAACTTTGATTATAACGGCTGTGGCGGAACACACCCGAAACGTACTGGTGAAGTAGGTCCTATTCAAGTTCTTAGCTGGGAACGCAATAAAGGTGGCATACGACTAACGTTTATCGCTGGCTGGCGCACACTAAAACTTGTGGGGCAACAGCAACAAATTATGAAGGATGTTTCCAAACAATTAAACAGTAGCGAAAGTGATATTCCAGCAAAAGTAGCACAACTGCTTACTTCTCAAAAAGAAAACGAAAAAACAATACAAACAATGACTGAAAAATTATTATATGCAGAGGCAAACGAACTACTTCAACACCCTACCGAAATACATGCTGGCATACTTATTTCTAAAATGTTTACAAATCGTTCTATGCAAGAAGTCTCAAAGCTTTCTGCTATTATTACAGAACAACAAGAGCACGCCATTACATACTTTGTCATTGAAAATGATGACAAACTACAATGCATCCTTGCTTGCGGAAAAACAGTCACGCTCGATATGAATGCTCTGTTAAAAAAGGCACTTCCTACAATCGAAGGAAAAGGCGGCGGAAATAGAAAGAGTGCGCGCGGCGGCGGAAAAGCGGTTATGACTGGGGATGAGTTTTTAAATCAACTTGTTTCTTCTTTACAGTCAGCAGTGTAAAACATGTTTATGAAGGATAGCTAACGGCTATCCTTCAACTATATTTACAGGCCTACATTTTGTTTCAAGCCTTGATAACTCCCTGCATTTGCAAACCCTTCATTTACCAATTTTATAAAAGTTTCCGAAAAACCATAATGACTTAATTCGTTAATCGGTACCATTTGCACATCATGAATTGGATTATGATCAAACTCATTAGAAGGTAGCGTAATTTCTCCCTCAATCCTTTCAAGCAGAAACGTAATATGTAATAAAGATGGCCTAACATCTGGTTTATCACAAACATAGAGTAGCTTCTTAATTTTAACTTCTAACCCTGTTGCTTCTCTCATTTCTCGAATCATCGCTACTTCTAACGTTTCACTATTCTCTACCCTTCCCCCAGGTAAAGACCAATTTCGATTAGCCACTTTTTGCTTTACTAGCAATACCTTTTCATCTTCAATTAAAATTCCGGTTACACGAACTTGCATTACATTTTCCATATATAATCTCCTCTTCCCGTTATATTTACAAATTAATCCTTCCACAAAAAGAACGTATGTTTTATAATTAAAGAAAATTATGGAAGAAAGAAGTTGTTACATTCATGCGTCCACCTTTAACAAAGTTTATATCACTTGAAGATTTCCAAAACTATTATTGGTTAAAAGCAGAACTCCAAACATTTTGTCGTGAGCATGGTTTGCCAGCTAGTGGCTCTAAGATTGAAATAACCGAGCGTATCTCCCATTATTTACATACTGGTAAAATATTAAAAAACAACTCTGTTCAAAAGGTGAGTAAAGCTTCCCTCTCTTATAAAGACCTTTCTCTTCAAACAATTATTACTAACAATCACCGCTGTAGCGAAGATGTTCGTGCTTTTTTCAAAGAAAAAATTGGAGCAAACTTCCGCTTTACAGTAGCTCTTCAAAAGTTTTTTAAAGAGAATGTTGGCAAAACATATGAAGACGCGATAACGTTTTGGTATGAAGAGAACGAACGAAAAAAAGATCCTACTTATAAAACAACTATCAGCCCGCAGTTTGAATACAATCGCTTTACTCGCGACTTTTTCGAAGATCCAAATAACAAAGGGAAATCAAAAGCTGATGCTATCGCTGCTTGGAATGAAATAAAAGCAAAGCCTGGTAGCAACGCTTATATTCCTCAAAGAGTAGAAAACTAGTAGCACTACTATCAAGGCCTAAATCTAAAAAACTTTAAAAGATAATTAAATATTGAATAGAAATTAGTTGTTATTCAAGTATGTAATCACCGATATTAAGCATTTATCTCTTAGTTTGAATTTATATTTGCATAAATAGGCAATTGAGAAATAGATCCCAATTGCCTATTCAATTATTTAACTATCTCTTTTTCTTTCAGGAATAAAACTAGAAAGGAAAATGGCAACAACTAATGCCAGACTGAAGTTTTCAGTAGTATCAACCTCTAAACCATTTTTCCATTGATATATAAAGGATATCAATAATAAAAGTATTGCAATTCCACCCGTATATCTTACTACTTTTCGCTTAGTTCCCGTTTCGTTGCTTTTCATATGTATCCCTCTTTCTTATTTATTAAGTAAAGTATGCTGCATTGTATCTTCAGTGCCATCAATTTTTTTGTTCATCTCATTTGCATTTGCTTAAATACTGTCTTTTTCATCCATTCTTTTTGTGATGTATGTTTCCGCTATGAGTGTTTATAAACATGATATGGCAATACTTCACGTTCATTTGAAAGGATTTTAAAATATTGATTATAACCTTTACTCTAATTCAAATGATAATTTATATTGTCTATCATATTTGTAGATCATTTTTTCTCTTGCATCAGAATAACTCCCTCCTTGCTGTTTGAGTTTCTGTACTTAAAATATACATGTTCATTTATGTTAATAACAATTAGTAAAATTCCATTAAAATTTTAGCGAATTATCAATTGTTTTAAACTTGATATTTTACCTTTTTGGAAATTTCAGAAGGATTTACTCCCCTAACTAGATATTTGACGAAAGTAATGTACTTGAATGGGAGCGTTATAAACATAGTAGTTTTACTAGTGTTAATTCCCTATTAGATCAATACATAAAAAAACCCACTTAAGCGTAGCTTAAGTGGGGAGTTGACTAGATATTTTCAAGTACTTTGCTGACATTTTATAAGCGCGATTATCATAAAAATAGTTTCCTAGTTCAGTAGCGAGTTCACGAACTAGAGGGTATTGCTTTTTTTCTAGACCCCTTTCAATAGCTTTTTGCATATTTTTCTCATATCCATGATTATCGCCCCTTAATTTGGATATTTTCCCCTTCAGTCCATATATTTCAACATATGCGTGTGGCATATCAGAAATTGATAACATTTCTAATGCATCATCCATCAGTTTATTAACAATTTTCCAGTCTTTAGATTCTATATAAATTTCTATTAAGTTTCTTACTGCGTATATTTTTTGAGCTTGATCTGGATAGAGATTGCTAGTCTGTAAACTTTTTTCATAGTATTTAATAGAATTGGTGTAATCTTTTAATCCTTGATATATTTTCCCATAATTATATGCAATCAAAGGTAAATACATGGGATTAGCACTAACCTCTGCTTTAATTTCTGCTTGTTTTAAAGATTCAAGAGCTTTCTCGGGTAGATTATCTTTTTGATATTGTAGTGCAATGATTATAAGAATGTTTATTACTTGATTTTCTACATTTAATTTTTCATACAATCTGTAGGCTTTTTTAGCATACAAACGACTAATCGTTTGATCTTTATAAAGACTTTGATTTGTTAGACTTAGATTATAATATATATCAGCGTGTAGCCTAGTTTCATCTAGACCAAGTAAACTCTCTGTCTGCATATAAATTTCATTTGCAGTCATATAGTCTTGTTTATTAGAAAAATAATAACCTCGAGCCATTAAATAATATATAAAGTCTTGAGTATACAGGGAGGCTACTTGATTTGGAAGTACTTGCGAAGCCTCATTTACAATCGTTGCTACATGTAATAAGTTATTATTTCGAGAATGGTAGTATATTAGAACACCATAGGCCTTTAATAATAAGAGAATAGAGTCTGTATCGCGAACATATAACTCTAAAGATGATAAGTCTTTAGAGTTTATAACATTATCATTTTTATACCTATTACATATTTCAAGAATCTTAGCTTCAATATCCTCATAATCTGCACCTACAAGAAAGTTGTAATCAATATCTAGATTTTTAGCGATTTTTTTTAAAACAGAATTTGAAGGTTTAATTTGTCCATTTTCAATTCTACTTAAATAAGTTATAGAACATACCCCTGATACTACTTCCCCTTGCGTGAATTCTTTATGTATACGTATTTGTCGAATCCGTTCACCAATGTTCATATTCCCATTCCTTTCTTCAAATAAACTGGTTTGATTATTTTAGAGCAATATAATAAGAATAACGCCTATATTATCTAGCATAATATGTGTATAGTTTTACGTTCAGAGAGAGAAATGTTATTAATACTTATCTGGATGCATATGAAATTTTTATGCTCAATTTACTAATATCAGCTTTTCCATCTCCCACCCATATTACAGATTTTCCGAATAGGAAAGCCCACTACGGTGCGATAGTACCCCCTTTAGGGGTGGGATGATAGTGAGGTCAA
>NZ_JAQFUY010000014.1:0-119243 GCF_027716745.1 Bacillus cereus group sp. Bc010 | reverse complement strand
GCATGTATTAGGCACGCCGCCAGCGTTCATCCTGAGCCAGGATCAAACTCTCCAATAAAGTTAGTTTGTCTAGCATCTAAAATAAAAATTGACGTTTCACGTTGTTTGTTTCGTTCAGTTTTCAAAGAACTACTTGGTCGCTCATTTGCGACTTCCTTATGTTAACATTTTCGTTTTTTGATGTCAACTAAGTTTTTTAATTTCTTTTTGTCGTTTTCTGCGTTTCTGCATCAGCGACGGTTATTAATATATCATGCAGTACATAAAGGGTCAATACTTTTTACAAAAAAATTTCACGTCCCGTTAAAACTTTAAAATCATGTTCCAAAAGCCATTATAGCTTCCCTTCACCCTACTCCACATTTCATATCTTATCACTCTATCACATTTTTAGACGAGTGAAAATTCTAAATTTTATGTTATATTATTATTATAGGAGCGTGGTGAGAATGGGCATTAAATATTCGAACAAAATCAATAAAATCCGGACCTTTGCATTAAGTTTAGTATTTATCGGTCTCTTTATTGCATACTTAGGAGTCTTTTTTCGTGAGAACATTATTATTATGACAACATTTATGATGGTTGGCTTTTTAGCTGTTATCGCTAGTACTGTCGTTTACTTTTGGATTGGTATGTTATCTACTAAAACTGTACAAATTATTTGTCCAAGCTGCGATAAACCTACAAAAATGCTCGGTCGTGTCGACGCATGTATGCATTGCAACCAACCTTTAACAATGGATCGAAATCTAGAAGGAAAAGAATTTGATGAAAAATATAATAAGAAGAGCTATAAGTCATAAGTATATACGGAGACAATGCATCCTTACAAAAATAAACATGAAAAGGTGATTTCTTAACCAAGAAATCACCTTTTGTATTTATCCTTAATTAAATCCTCCACTGAACATTTTAAATCATTCTGAACCTAACGTAATTCCCATATATAATAAAGAAAGAGGTTGACGTAAAGCCGTCAGCCTCTTTCTTTATTATATATTACGCCTTATGACACTCTGGACAAACGCCATAAATTTCTAAGCGATGACTATTAATAACGAAGCCTGTCGTTTTCGCAGCTTCCTCTTCAAGCTGTTCCAAACCTCCATAAGGAAAATCAACAATCTTACCACATTTTTCACAAATCACATGATAATGTTGACTTGTAACATAATCAAATCTACTTGAAGCGTCTCCATAAGTTAATTCCTTTACAAGTCCAACCTCTTTAAATACACGCAAGTTATTATAGACAGTTGCAACACTCATATTTGGAAACTTACCTTCTAATGCTTTATAAATTTCATCCGCTGTTGGGTGCGTCATAGATTCCACAAGGTACTCTAAAATAGCATGACGCTGTGGAGTAATGCGTACACCCGTATTTTTCAGCATTTCTAGCGCTTCTTTTAATTCTTCTTTGACCACCGTCATGCACCCCGATTCTATACGGATTATTATTTTATAATTCTTATAAAGAGTGTACTCCTTTTCTTATAAATCGTCAATATTTCTACTATAAGTATGTGGTTTATTTTTGTATATAGCCTTATTCTTATGTATCTTTCCCTATTTTTTATGCATTTACAATAGAAAAAAAGTGCGACATAATCGCACTTGGAATACTATCATCTGAGGAGGTATGCCCTACACTTCACTTTATGTAAGACAATAAAATATGTATAGACACTCGCCTTACTTCTATATATTTTATCTCCACAATGGATTTACTTTATATGAGAAAGAACATCTTCAATATGTCCCTTCACTTTCACTTTACGCCACTCTTTTACAAGCTCACCGTCTTTATTAATAAGGAATGTAGAGCGCTCAATTCCCATGTACTCTTTCCCAAAGTTCTTTTTCAACTTCCAAACATCATACAATTCCGCTACCTTATGATCTTCATCTACTAAAAGTACAAATGGAAGTTCATGCTTCTCAATGAACTTCAGATGTCTGTTCGCTGAATCAGGGCTTACACCAAGAATAACTGTGTCCTTCTCTTGAAATAATCCATATGCATCTCGAAAATCACATGCTTCAGTTGTACATCCTGGAGTCATATCTTTCGGATAAAAATATAGAACTACATTTTTACCACGAAAATCAGCTAAGCGAACTTGTTCCCCGTTACTTCCCTCTAATGTAAATTCTGGAGCCATTTCTCCTACTGTGATCATTGTTATCACTCCTACTCTTTTCTTTTACTATAACAAATGCTTCCTTATTTTTCATTGTCTATTACAGACCTCATTACAAAAGCAAACGGTAATGTATATCCAATTAGCGCTTCTCCAATCGCAATCCACCGCCCAATTCCAATCGGAGATATGTCACCATATCCAACAGACAATAACGTAACTGCGCTAAAATACAAACAAATTTCAACCAGTTGAAAAGAGTGAGCGTTTAAGCTTTCTCCATCCTCTTTCAAAACTGCAAAACCCATTTCCTCTAATACAACGTAACTTAATCCAAATGCAATCAATACTGTTGTATAAATCAAAAATAATGTAGCTAAATTATACAGCGAAAAAAAACGCGTTGAATCCGAATAGGAACTCCATAATAATTGGACACTCCTCAAAATAGCAATTGCTGCAATTAATAGAATAAATCCCCATAACATGTCCTCCACCTCATTTTATATGTATGAGACAGCCATTAGATTTATCCCTTAGAAACGAACAAGCTTTTATAATTAATTCCCTGCACCACGGTACCTTTTTACTCCTTGATTCCAAAGAGTAATTGCAATCGTAAAACAGATAACACCAACGAGCGGTGTTGCAAATGCATAGCTATTCCACTCTGTTTTCCTTAAAAAGTACGCTGCTGGATACACTCCGACAAACGCAAATGGTAGGACAAACGTTAAAATAAAGCGAATCACACGGTTATAAATATTAACAGGATAGCGGCCATAATTCCCTATGTTATACATTAGCGGCATAATCGAACTTTTCGCGTCCGACCAAAAACCAAGGCTTGCAAGCGTAACAAATATCCCTCCGTATACAAGTGCGCCCCCTCCTACCATCAACAAGAATAAGAAGATATCGTACCAGTAAAAAGATAATTGCAACTCCACTGCTGCGTAGCCCATTACAACCATTCCCGTAATCGCTCCAATTAAAGATTCAAGCTCCATTCTCTCTAATATAATTTGAAATAAACTATGAATCGGTCTCGTTAATATGCGATCCATTTCTCCTTTAATAATGTAACGATCATTAAAGTCCCATATGTTAAAGAAAGCTGAGAAAATGGCAAACGGCACTAAAAAGAAACCATAAATAAAGATGACTTCTTCTCTACTCCAACCTTTTAATGCTTGCGTATGTCCAAACACAACAAGAATAAAGATTAAATTAACAGCCTGTAGTGATAAATCAGAAAGTAACCCAACGATAAAATCGCCCCGATACTCCAATTTTGTTTTTATATATTGACTTGCATATTGCAAAAATAGTTTTATATATATCATCTCATCATCCCCCTTGTACAATTAGACGTTTTCTCGCCGTTCTCCACATGAGTACAATCGGAATAATAAGTACAATGGCCCAAATTACTTGGAATAATAATGCCTCATACAATTTACTTCCTTGTATACCTTCTGAGAAAATCATACTCGGAATATAACTAATAGCCTGAAACGGTAAAAACATCATTGCCTTTTGGGCCCATAACGGATAAAAACTAATTGGTAATAATAGACCTGAAAACAAATCAATAACAACACGTTTTGCATACATAATTCCGCTATTATTAAATAAGAAGAATGTGAGCATTCCCGTCATTAAATTAATTTGTGTATTAATAATAAAACTAAATATTAAAGATAAGAAGAAATATAACCACGTTTGAAAGTTCGTTGTAATTTGCAATGAAAATAATAAGGTAACGATGACCATACCCGGAATTGAAAAGAAGGCAAAGCGAAATATTCCTTCACCAAGACCTTGCATCACTTTCATCCCTAAATAGTTATATGGACGTATCAGTTCTACCGCTACACGTCCTTCTTGAATCTCCATCGCAATTTCCCTGTCTATATTATTAAAATAAAAAGCACGTGCCATCCACGCAATTGCGATATACGTAGTCATTTGCGAAATAGATAAACTTTCAATATTCTCTTTTCCGCTATAAATTGCTTGCCACAAAAAATAATATGCGCCGATATTAATTGTATAAATTAAAATCCCGCTATAGTAGTTTGTACGATACGCAAGCATCATTAAAAAGCGAATTCGAATCATTTCAATGTACTTACCCATGTTTAATACCTTCTTCATAAATGTTACGAATAATTTCCTCTGTAGACACTTCATTAATTTTTAAATCTTTAATTTGAAAGGCTTGTACCACTTTAGAAATAAGCATTGAAATAATAACTTCTTCATTCGGTATTTTGGCAATCCACGCGTTTTCCTCTTTCGCTTTCGACCAAACGACATGACTATCTGGCATAACCATTGATAAATCCTGATAAGAAACTGGTGCGACAAACTGAAAATGTATTTCTTTCTCTGCTCCCCACTGCGTACGAAGATTATTTAAAGAACCGTCATACATAATATTGCCTTCATCCAGCATGATAACGCGCTCACATAAAGCTTCAATATCAGTAATATCATGAGTTGTTAATAAAATCGTTGTTTTATAACGTTCATTCATTTCTTTTAAAAATTCACGTATTTTCAATTTCACAAGTACATCTAACCCAATTGTTGGTTCATCTAAAAATAATAACGGCGGATTATGAATTAATGCTGCCGCTAATTCACAACGCATTCTTTGACCTAAAGATAGCTTTCGAACTGGCTTATCTAATAAAGGACCAATATCTAACGTTTCGATTACGTGCTCCATATGTTCTTTATACTGAGCGTCTGATACACCGTACACTTTTTTTAATAAACGAAACGATTCTTGTACGGCAATATCCCACCAAAGCTGTGAGCGTTGACCGAAAACAACACCAATCGTTCTTACAAATTCTTCCCTCTGCTTATGCGGGTTCATCCCATTTACTAAAATGTCTCCTGATGTCGGAGTCAAAATCCCCGTAAGCATTTTAATTGTCGTTGATTTACCAGCACCATTCTCACCGATATATCCAACCATTTCACCTTGTTTCACAGTAAAAGATACATCATTTACTGCTGGTACTATTTTATAATTACGATTTAATAAATCGCGAAATGCACCCTTTAAACCTGGACGACTTGAATAGGCTGTAAATTCTTTACGTAACCCTTGTACCTCAATTACCGATTTCATAACCGGACCCCCTTCCTAAATGTCACAACGAATAGTTTACCCAACTGCCTTCTCTATCACAAACAATACGTCTTTTCGAAAAACATGTTAGAATAATACATAGATTTTTGTAAGGAGATGAATGGTAGTGAAATTCACAAAATCAGAAGCATTACATAAAGAAGCTTTAGAACATATCGTTGGCGGTGTTAATAGTCCTTCTCGTTCTTTTAAAGCAGTTGGTGGCGGCGCTCCTGTTGCTATGGAACGTGGAAAAGGTGCTTATTTCTGGGATGTAGACGGAAATAAATATATCGATTATTTAGCAGCATACGGTCCTATTATTACTGGACATGCTCACCCGCACATTACAAAAGCAATTACAACAGCTGCTGAAAATGGTGTACTTTACGGAACTCCAACAGCACTAGAAGTAAAATTTGCAAAAATGTTAAAAGAAGCAATGCCTGCATTAGATAAAGTCCGCTTCGTAAACTCTGGTACTGAAGCTGTAATGACAACAATTCGTGTCGCTCGCGCTTACACAGGCCGCACAAAAATTATGAAATTCGCTGGTTGTTACCACGGTCATTCTGATTTAGTACTTGTAGCAGCTGGATCTGGTCCTTCTACACTAGGAACTCCTGACTCAGCGGGTGTACCACAAAGTATCGCTCAAGAAGTTATTACCGTTCCATTTAATAATGTAGAAACTTTAAAGGAAGCATTAGATAAATGGGGACATGAAGTAGCAGCTATTCTTGTAGAACCAATCGTTGGAAACTTCGGTATTGTAGAACCAAAACCTGGCTTCCTTGAGAAAGTGAATGAACTTGTTCACGAAGCTGGTGCACTAGTAATTTATGATGAAGTTATTACTGCTTTCCGCTTCATGTACGGTGGTGCTCAAGACTTACTTGGCGTAACACCAGACTTAACAGCGCTTGGTAAAGTTATTGGCGGCGGACTTCCAATCGGTGCTTACGGTGGTAAGAAGGAAATTATGGAACAAGTTGCCCCTCTTGGACCTGCATATCAAGCTGGTACAATGGCAGGAAATCCTGCTTCTATGGCATCTGGTATTGCTTGTCTAGAAGTTCTTCAACAAGAAGGGCTTTATGAAAAATTAGATGAACTTGGTGCAATGCTTGAAAAAGGAATTTTAGAACAGGCTGAAAAACATAATATCGATATTACATTAAACCGCCTAAAAGGCGCTTTAACTGTATACTTCACAACAAATACAATTGAAGATTACGATGCAGCACAAGATACAGACGGAGAAATGTTCGGTAAATTCTTCAAACTTATGCTGCAAGAAGGAATTAACTTAGCACCTTCTAAATACGAGGCATGGTTCTTAACGACAGAACATACAAAAGAAGATATTGAATATACAATTGAAGCTGTAGGTAGAGCATTTGCCGCTTTAGCAAACAATAAATAATCCCGTCATTAAAAGGAAAAAAGAAAGCACACCTTTCTTTTTTCCTTTTTTCTATTTCATAAATCCTTTATTAATAGTATAATTATTCATAATTATCTGTTTAATTTTATTTTATATCCTTACTATCTTTGTATACAAGGCTGCTCACGCCTCGAATAGTAAGATTATTCAAACTTTCATAAGAGGGGGGATTGACGGATGCTCAATAAAACAAACACATGGACACCGTCTTTATTTCGAGATTACAAAAATGCAGAACACGATGCGTGTGGAATCGTTTCCGTTATGGAGAAACGAAAAATTCCTACAAAAGAAAATATTGACTTTTGCATACAATCGCTCGTCAAAATGAATCATAGAGCTGGTTTCATTAATGGCGAAGGTGATGGAATCGGTATTCACATTGATGTACCAAAAGCACTTTGGAATGAAAAATTAAAAAGTAGCGGATATAATCCAACGATCGTGGATCATCCCCACTTTATCGTTGGACATTTTTTTCTAAACAAAAACGAAAATATAGTTAATTTAAAAAATCATATTCGTACACAACTAAACAACGAAAACTTTGCAATTCTTTTCGAAAGTGATGATGTAATAAACTCCGATGCACTCGGTCCACTTGGTAAACAAGAAGAACCTTTATTTTGGCAAGTTGCTCTTATCGCAGAAAATGAAGTTACAAATATTGAGCAAACATTATTTACAGTAACGATAAAAATAGAAGAAAATGAAGCGATTCATGTTGCTTCCTTAAGTCGTGATCACGTTGTATATAAAGTTCTCGGTGCTGGTGATACACTTGTTGCCTATTACAATGATTTACAACACCCACTTATTGCTTCAACTATGACACTAGGACACACTCGCTATTCTACTAATACATTATCTAACTTCTTTCGTGTACAACCATTTAGTATCCTCGGACATAATGGTGAAATTAACACAATTGCAAAATTACGCGATCAAGCTGAAATGATTCACGTTCCACTTACTGCTGGGGGCAGTGACTCCCAAGATTTAAACCGCACCTTAGAAACTCTACTTGTTCAATACAACTACAGTTTATTTGAAGCAATGGATATACTATTCCCGCCAATTATTAATGAAATTAAACTTTATGAACCACATTTACAAGATTTATATACGTATATACGTGAAGCATGGGGCCATTTTGCACAAGGTCCAGCTGGCATTATTTCACGTTATAAAGATGAAGCTGTTTTCAGCGTGGATTCCCTTGGGCTACGACCAGTATGGAAAGTAGAGACAGAAAGCTCTTATATTTTCTCTTCTGAACCTGGAGTTGTATCACCAACTGAATATGTAGCAGAACCAAAACCACTCGCTCCAGGGGAAAAAGTCGGACTAAAGTGGAATGAACAAGATGAGCTTGTTCTTTATGAATATGACAAATACCAAGCTCAAGTATATGACCGTTTTAAAAAACGAGTGGATACTAAAGATTATCATTTAAACTTATCTACTCCTGAAACGAAAGAAATCCAAGGATTATGTGATTCTATGCAAGTTGAAACAAAACAATACGTTGCTTTCGGATGGGATCGTGAACATATTCAGCTTCTTGAACAGATGGCAACAAAAGGCGTTGAGCCAATTCGCTCACTTGGGCATGACTCACCACTCGCTGCACTCGATACTGATAGACGAAATATCGCTGACTTCATTAAGGAAAGTGTAGCTGTCGTTACAAATCCAGCAATCGATCGCGATCGAGAAGTTGAACACTTCTCCACACGAACGATACTTGGCAAACGTCCAAGTTTATTGGCTGGTGCTAAACAGCCATTTGTAGTTGAGATGCTTTCCCCAATCATTTTAGAAGGAAGTGTAGCACAATCTATTGTAGAAGAATTACACACAATTACGTACGAGCAACTTATACAACTATTCAATACTCATAGCTCTATCGCTACAATCTCTGCTACATTCAGTCAGGCAGAAACTTTACAATGTGCCTTAAGTCGAATTAGTTCTGAAGCGATAACAGCCGTGAACGATGGAGCTTCCCTATTATTAATAGACGATGCTGATGCTCACCTAAATGGACGATTATGGATTGATCCGCATTTAGTTACCGCGAAAGTACATCAAGTATTAAGCGAAAATAAATTACGCCGAAACTGCTCTCTCGTTATACGTTCTGGTGCCCTTCGCTCCTTACACGATATCGTCACACTGTATGGATTAGGAGCAGATAGTATCAATCCATATTTACTATTTGCAACCGTAAATGATGGGACAAAAACACCAATTACGAATTTATATCATGCACTTAATAAAGGACTGGAAAAAGTCATTTCAACAATTGGAATTCATGAATTGCGTGGTTACGGTCGCCTCTATTCTTCTATCGGGTTACATGAAGAAATCGCAAATATATTGCAAATTACAAATTTCTTAGGTTCAAATGATTTAGCTTTTTCTCTTGAATCACTTGCTGAAGATGCACAAATGCGAGCTAACGATTATAACAATCCTAAAGTTAGAATGCGAAAATTTTTTCATATATTCCCGCGAATTTGGAAAGCAATCGGCGATGTTGCAAAGGGAAACTCTTATGATGATTACCGTGAAAAATTAAGTGAATTAGAAGAAAATAACCCAATCGCAATTAGACATCTTGTTCAAACGAAAGAAACAAAACATGTCGTTCCGGCTGAAGAAGTGTCCATCAGTATTCAAAATCATGATTTGCCATTTATTATTAGTTCCATGTCATTCGGTTCTCAAAATGAAATTGCCTTTCGTGCATATGCAGAAGCAGCCGATCAGCTAAATATGATTAGTTTGAACGGTGAAGGCGGCGAAATTAAAGATATGATTGGAAAATATCCACATACACGTGGACAACAAATCGCGTCCGGACGATTTGGCGTAAACGCCGAACTACTCAATTCATCAAACTTAATTGAAATAAAAATTGGGCAAGGTGCCAAGCCTGGTGAAGGTGGACATTTGCCAGGTTCAAAAGTAACAGCCAAAATCGCCGAAGCGCGTAATGCTACAATTGGCTCTGATTTAATTTCACCTTCTAACAACCATGATATTTATTCCATTGAAGATTTAGCTCAAATGATTACAGAAATTAAAACGGCTAATCAGCTTGCGAAAGTAGCTGTAAAAGTCCCTGTCGTCCCTAACATTGGAACAATTGCTGTTGGTATCGCAAAAGCTGGTGCTGATTTTATTAACATTAGCGGATTTGATGGTGGTACAGGAGCTGCACGTATTCACGCATTGCAACATGTAGGGCTTCCTGTAGAAATTGGTGTGAAAGCCGCTCACAATGCTTTATTAGAAGCAAATATGAGACATAAGGTAGAAATTTGGGCTGATGGTGGTATTCGAAGTGTGAATGATGCCTTGAAAATTATGCTCCTTGGAGCAAACCGCATTGGATTTGGTACATTATCCATGATTGCAATCGGCTGTACAACTTGCCGCGGATGTCATCTAGATACTTGTCACGTTGGAATTGCAACACAGATTGAATCTGAAGCTCAAGCGAAAGAACACGGATTACGCCGCTTCGTCCCGCGTGAATTAGAAAGCGCCGTGGCTGGATTATTACATTTATTCACTACTTTTGGCGAAGAACTAAAACGATTAACAGGAAATCTCGGCTATACAAATTTACAAGAAATTGTCGGGCGTTCCGATTTATTAAAACAAGTTCGAGGCAAAAATTTATTAAACTTATGTAATTTACTACAAACGATAGAACATCCATCTAGTAAAAAAACAGAACACGTACTAGAAAAACAATTTGAAACAATTCATTCTCCTCATTCAAAAGAATTAGTAGGCGTTGGCGTAGAGCAACGCGTTATGGGTGGTCTAGAATCTTGTTATCGCGTTCGTAGTAAATTATATGAAGACACGAAGCTTGAACCACTTACATTAAAGTATACAAATGGCTCGATTCCTGGAAATGGATTAGGTGCTTACAATAGTGAGAACTTATTTATACACGTAAATGGCGGCGCACAAGATGGTATTGGTAAAACCTCCTTTGGTGGTGGTATTTATATAACGAAAGCAAAAGGAAAAGACGGTCTATATTATAACGGTTCTGTCGGAAAAGGTTTTGGATACGGTGCACAAAAAGGGGCGCTATACGTTCAAGGTAACGCTGATGCTCGCGCTGGCATTCGCCTCTCTGGAGCAGACATGATAATTGGCGGACGCATGATAAAGCCACTCCGTGAAAAAGAGCAAGGGAATATAGGAGCATACTCTAATATTAAAGGTTTCGCTTTTGAATATATGACAAATGGGCGCGCTCTTGTTTTAGGGGATCCTGGTCCATGGATTTGCGCTGGTATGACTGGCGGTGTTGTTTATTTACGCCATGATTCAAGCTTAGGTTTAACAGAACAGGCCTTAAAAAGAAGAATCGCAAAAGGAGCAAATGTTACATTACAACCACTTAGTAAAAATGGTGTGCAAGATGTGACCGAGTTATTACTAGATTATATCCGTGTATTAAATGAACATGAGCAATACGAGGAAGTTGCTTTATTGACACCGTTACTCGATGATATGCCGCAACAGTTTTTTGAAATCATCCCGAAAAAAGAGCAGGCTGATCCATCTATCTCAACAGAGTGATATGCCTATTTTTCATCTTCAAGAAAAAAATTGACGAAGTACACTTCTCATAGTAATCTATAGTAACAATTTGAAACCTGCTGAAATTCAGCAGGTTTTTTTACTAAAAATTGATGTTTAAAAAGAATTAGGAAAAAGTATAAAATGAATCTTAATTTCTTATTAACGTCACTAAAATATCACTTGCTAACATATTGTAATGAATGTATAGTATCATGTTGTACATTCATTATGACAAGAGAAAGGATCTTATTAAGGGTATGAAACTTGGTGCTCGCATTTTAAAAACGGGTATTGCCATCACATTAGCTTTATTTGCTTGTATTTTACTTAACTTACCGAGTCCAGTATTTGCGGGAATCTCAGCTATCTTCGCTGTTCAACCGTCTGTATACCGTTCGTATTTAACTGCACTTGAACAAATTCAAGCAAACGTCATTGGTGCGGTATTCGCTATCGCATTCGCTACTGCTTTTGGACATAATCCTTTTATTATTGGATTAACATGTATATTAGTAATTGCTCTTACATTGCAATTACGATTAGAAAACACAATATCAATTGCTTTAGTAACAGTTATCGCTATTATGGAGTATCAAGGTGAAGATTTCTTTAGTTTTGCCTTACTTCGATTTGCGACGATTATGGTTGGAATTATTGCGGCTTCACTTGTAAATTTAGTGTTTATGCCGCCAAAATACGAAACAAAGTTATATCATCGCATCGTTGATAATACAGAAGAAATTGTAAAATGGATTCGAATGAATAGCAGGCAAGCTTCTGATTTTACAACATTAAAAACTGATATTGATCGTATGAAAGAAAAAATGATCAAACTAAACCATTACTATTTGCTGTATAAAGAAGAAAGAAGCTATACGAAAAAAGTAAAGTTCGCAAAAATTCGTAAGCTTGTTTTATTCAGACAAATGTTAGCGACGACAAGTCGTGCTTTAAGTACATTAAAATCATTACATCGTACTGAAAACGAACTGCGCTATATGCCAGAAGAATTCCAGGAATCTATTCAGAATGAACTTGATTCATTAACACATTATCATGAACAAGTTTTATTAAAATTTATTGGTAAAGCAAAAAAACAACAATCTGTTGAAATGCTTGATGAAGTTGAAACAGGTAAACAGGAATTAATTGATATCTTTATGGAATATCAAAACAAGGATGATGAGGAAGCATATAAAACATGGCTACATCTCTTCCCTCTTATTTCTGCTATTATTAACTATAGTGAAGAAGTAGAGCATTTAGATTTACTTGTGGATAGCTTCTACACATACCATAAACCAGAAGCAGAACTCAAAATCGACGATAAAAAAGAAGACGAATAAAAAACAGCTCCTTTTACGCTAAAGGAGCTGTTTCTGTTATATGTTGAAGTTGATATAAATTGTAATAAAAACCTCTTTTTTTCATTAATTCTTCATGAGATCCTGTTTCTTTAATTTCACCATCTTCAATGTAAATAATCGTATCCACATGCGTAATCGTCGCCAATCGATGCGCAATTATGATCGTCGTTCGATCAGCAGCTAACGTTTGAAGCGCCTCTTGAATATATCGTTCATTTTCTAAATCCAAAGCGGAAGTCGCCTCATCTAATATAAGTAACGATGGATTCTTTAAAAACACGCGTGCAATCGCTACACGTTGCCTTTGCCCACCAGATAACTTCACACCGCGTTCCCCGACGACAGTATCATAACCATCAGGTAACTCAATAATAAAATCATGAATTTGCGCAGCTTTGGCAGCTGCAATTACTTCTTCCTCTGTAGCTTTCGGATTCCCATATAAAATATTTGCCCCGATTGTATCGCTAAATAACAAATTATCTTGCAGTACAATTCCAATATGACTACGTAAATTTCTCATATCATACTTTCTAACATCTATCCCATCTACATAAACTGCGCCTGAAGAGACATCATAGAAACGCGGGATTAAACTAGCAAGAGATGACTTCCCTCCCCCACTCGCCCCTACAAGTGCTACCTTCTCTCCTGGCAACATAGTTAACGAAAGGTTATGTAATACCTCTTTTTCATCCGAATTGTAACGAAAAGATACATTATCAAATATCACTTCACCATTTAATTTTTTCGTTTGTACCGCACCTGGTACATTCACAATATCGTATTTTTCGTCTAACAGTTCAAACACCCGATCCATCGATGCGAAAGACTGTGTTAATGTCGTAGAGGAATTAACAAGGCGGCGAAGTGGACTATACAAACTATCCATATATCCAACAAAGGCAACCATAGTTCCTAATGTTAACTGCCCCTGAATCACTTCATACGCTGCAAAACCGATCACGAGTAACGGCCCTAAATCTGTTAACGTATTTACTGCCGAAAATGTTCTCGCCGTCCAACTCGTATGCGTTAACGCTTTCGTCAAAAATTCATTATTTCTTTTTTCAAATTGCTTCCCTTCATACTCTTCTAATGCAAAGCTACGTGTCACTTGCATCCCTTGAATACGTTCATGTAAATACCCTTGCATCGTTGCTAACGCTTGTGAACGCTCTTTCGTCAATTTTCGAAGACGCCCGAAAAAATATTTCACTGCCACTACATAAATAGGTAAAATTAATAGCGCAACAAATGTCAATTTTATATTCATAGAAAACATAACAATAATAGCAATAGCAATTGTTGCCGTATCTAACCAAACATTCATCAAACCAGTAATTACAAAATCCTTCGTTTGTTCTACATCATGAATGACACGTGAAATAATCTCCCCTGTTTTTGTATTCGAATAATAACGTAAACTCAACTTTTGTAAATGGCCAAAAATATGTTTTCGCAAATCATATAGTATTGTATTTGCGATACGCTGCGCAAAATATTGACGATAATATTCAATCGGCGGTCTTAACACTGCAAAAATAAAAAAAGCAATCCCAATCGCTGTTACTAGTTGGGACGTCTTATCTTGAAATGACCCTCCGCCCTGAATAACATCATCAATAATATACTTTAATAACCACGGCATAATGAGCGGGATGCCGAATTTAACTAGACCAATCATAATCGTAATAGCAATAAGCCATCGATATGGTTTAACAAATTGCAAATATCTTTTTATACCTTGCACATAATCCCCCCTCTAATAGGACAAACCTGCGGGGAAATCCCCTGCAGGTTTGTTTTAATTTCTGTACATTAAATATCTCTCATACCACATATCTACAAAGTCTGGTGCGAATGGCCCTTTTCTTTGATGAATCCATTGTGTTAGTTGTGCTACATTTCGTTTTAAAATCGTATCAATTACAGGTGGATATTGCATAATTTGACTATGTTTTTCATATTCATCTTCATCTAAAAGTGTATACGTCATATCTGGATACACTTTAATATCTAAATCATAATCAATATACTTTAACGCTTCAGAATCATATGCAAAAGGTGAGCTTAAATTACAATAATAATATACGCCCTCTTCCCTTAACATTCCAATCACATTAAACCAGTAGTTTGCATGAAAATAACAAATTGCTGGTTCACGAGTAATCCATGTTCGGCCATCTGATTCTGTCACTACTGTACGATCATTTGCTCCGATCACAAGACTTTGTGTCCCTTTTAAAATCGTTGTCTCTTCCCACATTCTATGAATGGAGCCATTATGTTTATAACTATGTATTTGTACTTTTTCTCCTTCTTTGGGAAATCCCATATATGCTCCCTTCCTTCAACTGCAAATGCCCTTTGAACTGCATTCACTTTTTTTCTATTATAACTTTTTTGTCGAAATTTTAAAACTAAAGCGATAAGACTCTATATTTTACACTGAATACGATATCCTTAATCCTATTAAGAAACAAGGATCTTCGCTTAACATTTTATAAAGGAAGAAATGAGAATAAAAAAAGTCCTTCCTCATTTCCATGTACAGAAGGACCTTTCACCTAAAGGCAACAATATATCTTATCCTAAATTTGAAATCATTTTTTCAGTTTCAAAAGATTGAATCACACTATTTGTTTGCTCTTCAAATTTCTCATGTAATAACTTAAGTGCTAATTCTGTTCTATATATTTCTTGGCGAATAAAATGTAATTCCTTTTTATCGCACGTATCCTTTTCGCTCATTTCAATTTGCTGATACTTCTCTAGGTGAGCTTGTAACTTCAACAACTCATCCATCGTTTCCAATTGCTCTCCTACCAACTTATCAAAATCGTTCATTACTTACCCCCTTTTGGATTTATTTATCAGTTATTATTTCCTCATTACATATTTCTAATCTTTAACTTCCTTCTCCTTTGACTACATTTGTTGACTTATTAGAAGTTATGTCGTTCGTTTTATTTTCATTACCATGACCAAAGCACAAAGAAAACACTTCTCCCGAATTAGAGAAGTGTTTTTCTTTCATTACTGATTTGAACTAGAAGATTGTGATTGTTTTGCAGCTGATTGTGCATTTTGTTTTTTCACAGCATGCACGTCTGTTTCAGTTGCAAATTCAGTACCATAACTAGCGTTTGCACTTTGTGCACCAGAAGCTTGTGCTTTCTTTGCTTCTGATTGTGCGTTTGCTTGTTTTACTGCTTGCACATCTGTTTCAGTTGAAAACTCTGTACCATAACTAGCATTTGTACTTTGAATGCTAGCACCAGAAGTTGCCTTGTTATAACCTTGTTGTTTTTTACTCATCTTTCTCACCTCCACAACCAATAATGTAACCAATTCACTTAGAAGCTATCCGTGATTTTCTTTTTTTAATCTCCGTATATATCTCTTGTCACTCATTCAAACTATAGAAAATGGAGGTGGAAATATGTATATAGGACGCGATATGACTGAACTAACGATGATTTCAAAAAATGAGTGGAAAGAAGATGAATTAGCTTATTTTCATCATTCATTACAACAGATTCTGCCGTATTTAAATACAGAAGGTCAAAGTATCTACAAAGAAATTGTAATAGAAATTGAATCAAGAGGTGGCTTACAAGAGGGTGATGCTAGTTGGACTCATGGGACAAAAATTTCTTACGATTAAAAAAAGTGTTCCCAATCTAGGGAACACTTTTTTGTTTATCCCGCTTTAATGGACAGTAAGACCCCCACCTCAAAATGCAGCGAAAGCAAAGAAGTTAGGTGGGGGGCGGGCTGCCCATTAAAGTCCGATTGGTGACGGCTAATAATCAGTGGGGGATGAAGAAAACCCCCACTGATTAAAGTTTCACTTTATTGCATTGTAATTTTCTCAACACAACTCTCATAAATCGTACGATGCGATTTAGAGAAAGGTAATTGCTCAAATGCTTCTTTCGATACAATTTTCAATGTATCTGTTTCAACAATGTCACCAGTTACTTTTCCGTAAAATACGAATATATCCCAAGTGCGATGTGTAAAAGTATGTTGTACATTCATTGCGTATTCTTCAATAGAAATCGAAAGCTCAAATTTTTCTTTCATATAATCTATAAGCTGTTCCTTCTGATTACGAATCCCTTCGCCAAGTTCAATATTCGGAAACTCCCACATATTGGCTAATAAACCGGTACTTGGACGTTTATTAATGACGTAACGACCATCTTCTGTTTGAAGTACTCCTGCAACAATCGGTACCATCGTAGGGGCCTTCGCTTTACTTTTTACTGGTAATTCCTTTTGAACACCTTCAGCATATCCCCTGCAATGCTCACGTACAGGACAAAGTAAGCATGCTGGATTTTTAGGAATACAAATCAGTGCTCCTAATTCCATCAAACCTTGATTAAAATAAGATGGATTTTCAGCCGAAATAATTTCACGCACAATCTCTTCAAACACTTTTCTCGTTTTCGGTTTTGCAATGTCATCCCATACTGATAAAATGCGAGATAATACACGCATAACATTTCCGTCAACTGCCGGCTCTGGTATACCATATGCGATACTTAAAATAGCACCTTTTGTATAGGGACCGACTCCCTTTAATTTCTCAATCTTCTTTACATCACTTGGCACAATCCCGCCATATACTTCTTTTACTTCTTTTACGGCTGCATGTAAATTTCGCGCTCTAGAATAATACCCTAAACCTTCCCATGCTTTTAACACTTCTTCATCATCAGCATTTGCCAAAGCTTCTAGAGTAGGAAACTTCCCCATGAAATTTGCGTAATATGGTTTTACAGCTTCTACCCTAGTTTGCTGCAACATAATTTCCGAAACCCAAACACGGTATGGATCTTTATTTTTACGCCACGGTAAGTCGCGTTGCTCTTTTTCAAACCAACCAATTAAATCATTTTGAAACTGCTCTATGTTAAAATTATTTAATATTTCAAGTGTCAAACTTGGTCCCCCTCATTTTTTTGCATATAAGTACTATTATAAAGATTTTAGGAAAAAATTTAAGTAAGATGACATAGGAAATAGAAGGCAAAGGACTTGAGGTATCGAATAAAAAGAGTTACATTAATAAAAAACGGAGGTGGATTTCTATGGACACAGCCACTCACCTTGTTATGGGCGTTACTCTAGGCAGTTTGGCCACGTTAGATCCAGCCATAGCACAAAGTGATATTGGGCCACAAGCAGTTATGCTTGCTACAATTGCCGGCTCCAATATTCCTGACATCGATACAGTTTTAAAATTGCGTAATAACGCTAAATATATAAGAAATCATCGTGGGATTACTCATTCCATTCCTGCAGTGATTCTTTGGTCTTTCCTTATAAGTGGCATCTCTTTCGCCTTCTTTTCAGACGCTCCATATTTGCATCTACTACTTTGGTCCTTTATTGCCGTCTTTCTTCATGTCTTTGTAGATATTTTTAATGCCTACGGTACACAAGCATTACGGCCCTTCACAAAAAAATGGGTAGCGCTCGGCATCATTAATACATTTGATACCGTCATTTTCTTTATCCATATACTCGCAATTGCTTGTATGCTCGTAGGTTCCCATAAAGGATATACTGCCTTAGCTGCGTATATATTAATGATCGTTTACTACATCGGACGGATTATGATGCATAGAAATATAAGAAGCGTTGTACAAAAACGTTTCAAAAATGTTGAGAAAATAATCATTTCTCCTTCTTATCGATTTTATCATTATCATTTAGCAGTCGTTACAACCGATTATTACTACGTTGCTAGATGGCATCGCGGTAACATCATGATTTATGATAAGTTCGATCGGGTACCGTTCCCAGATAATGCTATTATGCACGCAGCTAAACAAGATGAAAACATCTCAGCATTTTTATCTTTCTCCCCTGTATATCGCTGGGACATTTTCGATTATGATCATTATTATGAAGTTCGATTCATTGATTTGCGATATCGCAGTAAAGACTATTATCCATTCGTTGCGATCGTTCAACTCGATCATAATTTAAATATTATTAGTTCCTATACAGGATGGATTTTTAGTGAAGAAAAACTTCGAAAAAAACTTGAGTTACTTCCACATTAAAAAAAGCGACTTCAGTCGCTTTTTTTAATGTTTCAAATGATCTTCTTGATTGATTAGATGGCTATATTTCGGATTATTTGTACGCATTTCATGAAGGCGTCCTCCATGATTATTAATCCATGATCGCACAACTTGTTCAGTCATTTCTTCTCCTTGATAACGACCTGATTTCGCATAAGTCGTTTGAAAATCTTCCCATAGTAATTCAACCCACGCACGAGCTTGCGCGTAAGAAAGCTTGTCATTTTTGTCTAATAGTTCTTTCGTTAATGCTTCATAAATATCATTCATGTTCTAGTCTCCTTTACCTAATTATCCCTTCATTTCTAAAGGATAGTTTCTTCTATTTTGCACATTCTATAATTGATACTTCTTCAAGAGGTATCAACTGATGATGAGGAGGGCGTTCGCAATGGGTAAACAAGCCGAATTTTGGTCTGAGTCAAAAAACAACAGCAAAATCGACGGTCAACCGAAAGCGAAATCACGCTTCGCTTCGAAACGACCTAACGGCACAATTAACACGCACCCACAAGAACGTATGCGTGCTGCAAATCAGCAGGAAGAGTAGTAACAAAGTAACTTAACTTCCTACACGAGGTGATAAAGATGAGCTACCGTGATCGCTTAGATAGTCGTTCTGAATTATTTAACCATACGTGGACTCGTCCGAAACATGCAAAAGCGCAAGTTAACGGACAGACGCAACAAACCCAGTCTCTCATTATATTGGCGAATGAATGTAAAAAACGCCAATTTTAGAATCTCCTATCTCCTGTAACGCCTACCAAAGATGAAAACCAGAGAGATATTCGCTCTCTGGTTTTTATTTTTCTTGCAATAAAGAAATCGGTATTCCAATCTCTTCATTATCATTTTGCTTATGTCCCCAAGCAAATACCCCATTGAAATACGTAATTTCAAATAATATACCAGGTTCTTCTACTAATTCATATGTCTCACCGATATGGAATTTGTTTATGTCAGTCATATAAGCGCGAGCCATTGCTATCTTTCGCATTAATACATCGAACTCATTTACAATTCCAAGTTGCTCAGCTTTTATCGCTTGCTCTTTCAAAACCCCAATTTCTTCCCTTAGCTCATATGGTGTCATTTCACTGTAGCGTTTTGGCATATTCATTTTGTTCCCTCATCCCTCTTCGCGTTTCATTTGTAAAAATATCTCTATCTCATCAATAGAGAATCCTTTACGATATAACGCTTGTTTCATCTTATTTTCAAATGTCCATCCATCATACTTCTTATATTTCTCATAATATTTATTCCCATGATAGTGTAACGCTTCTTGTTGCTTTTCGTCATCTTTTTCGTCTTTCAATTCTTCCAAACAAATTTGAATCACATCTCTAGAATATCCTTTACGAACAAGCATTTCGTCTAACTTTAGCTTCATTTGTAAAAAGGAATGCTTTTGATAAGATTTCTTTTTCTTTTCTATAAGAATTAAAGCATTCTCAATTTGCTTTTCCTTCGGATATTCTTGTAAACTATGCGTAATAATTAGATCCTGAACACCTTTATTTAACAACTCTCTTTTAATAACCGTTGGACCTTTTCGATTCACATTACTTTGTGTTCTCGTATATAAAATAGCATACTCTTTATCATTAATATATCGGTCATGTAATAATTTCGAAACGACTTCAGAGATGATGGCTTGTCCCACTTCTTTTTTTCGTAAAAAATCTTCTATTTCTAGTTTCGTTCTCATTTGATAGGATAAATAGGAAATTGCTTGTAAATATGCTTTTTGTACCTCTTCATTGTACAAAATATTTCCTAACGCTATTTCATCAATTTCTAAGCCCTTTTGTAATCCGTGTTTTATTAAGATTACTTCATTCACACTAAATCCGTATTCTTCACCTTGACCTTTATCGATATAAATATTAAACCGTTCTTTCGATCGTTTTTGCACTTCTATTTTTGTAATGACAGCCATACTCTCACCTCTCTATTATTTTAACATAGTCAAGGAACGTTTTTGCTTTTCAAGAATATATATAATGAGGAGGAAATAATTGTGAAAATCGCAATTTCTGGTGGTACCGGTTTTATCGGTAAATACCTTTCTACTTTTTTTATTCAAAAAGGATATACTGTTTACATTCTCTCGCGAAAAAAAACTGCTGAAACTTCCGATCCTAACCTTCAGTATGTACAATGGACACCAGATTTACGAACCTTCCCCCTCTCTTCTATTGATGTAGTTATTAATCTAGCTGGAGAGTCTATTAATAGTAGATGGACAAAGAAACAAAAGAAAGTCATTTTAAACAGTAGAATTCAAACAACAAAAGGACTCATTAAACAATTGCAGGCACTCCCTACAAAACCACACACATTTATTAACGCAAGCGCAATTGGATACTACGGAACGTCTGAAACTGAGTCTTTTACAGAACAGCATGTGACTCCTGGAAATGACTTTTTAGCAAATACAGTATATTCATGGGAACAAGAAGCATCTAAAGCACGTTCTCTCGGAATACGAACAATCTACGCAAGATTCGGAGTCGTCTTAGGGCCAGACGGAGGAGCTCTTCCAAAGATGCTACTTCCCTATCAATTTTATATCGGAGGTACAGTCGGGTCTGGAAACCAATGGTTATCATGGATTCATATAAATGATGTCGCTTGCATGATTGATTTCATCATACACAAAGAAGAAATTGATGGACCTCTTAACATTACAGCTCCCGAGCCTATAAGAATGAAGGAATTTGGAGAAATCATTGCAACTATCATAAAAAAACCTCATTGGTTACCTGTCCCTTCATTCATGCTTCATGCTTTACTTGGTGAAATGAGCATACTTGTACTAGAAGGGCAACATGTATTACCTAGTAAAGCAATTGAGCATGGGTATCAATACACATTTCCGTCAATAGACCATGCATTACAAAATATACTTTCGCATACAATGTAGTACTTCTAAAACACAGTTTTACAGGGGGCCCTTTCAAAACTTTCATTTTCTAGCATCCGGAGCATTATTACACAAATAATCTTTCAGTTACTTTCCTTTACATTCCATTAACATTATAAAGTAACAGAAATGAGGTACCTATGAAAATATTGCTCAAACAAGCCATTGTCTATCCTATTACATCCCAAAAATTTCAAGGGGATGTACTCGTTATAGGAGAAAAAATTGCTGAGGTCAAGCCTTCCATTCAACCTACTCAAGATATGACAGTTATAGACGCACGTGCTCTTCATCTCTTACCTGGATTTATTGATGTCCATACCCATCTTGGTCTCTATGATGAAGGTACTGGTTGGGCTGGCAATGACGCAAATGAAACATCTGAAGTTTCAACACCACATATCCGTTCTTTGGACGGAATTCACCCTTTTGATATTGCATTTCAAGATGCGGTACAAAATGGAATCACAACTGTTCACGTTATGCCAGGAAGTCAAAACATTATCGGTGGTACGACTTGTGTAATAAAAACAGCTGGAACTTGTATTGATCATATGATTATTCAAGAGCCTGCTGGCTTAAAGATTGCCTTTGGAGAAAATCCTAAAAAGGTCCATAGTAATGGCACAAAAGAGTCCATTACGCGTATGGGAATTATGGGATTACTTCGGGAATCATTCTATGAAGCACAGCACTACGGGCATGAAGCTGATTTTCGAATGCTTCCTATCTTAAAAGCATTACGCCGTGAAATACCCGTACGTATCCACGCTCACCGAGCAGATGATATTAGTTCTGCTCTACGCTTTGCAACAGAGTTCAATCTTGATTTACGTATTGAACATTGTACAGAAGGACACTTTATTGTTGAAGAGCTTTCAAAACACAATTTGAAGGTTTCAGTTGGCCCCACGCTTACACGCCGTTCTAAAATCGAACTAAAAAATAAAACATGGGATACTTACCATATATTATCAAAAAATGGAGTGGAAGTTTCCATCACAACAGATCACCCCTATACACCCATTCAATATTTAAATGTTTGTGCTGCTGTCGCAGTAAGGGAAGGATTAGACGAAAAAACTGCACTAGAAGGAATCACTATATTTCCAGCGCGAAATTTACGTTTAGAGGATAGAATTGGAAGCATTGAGACTGGAAAAGACGCCGATCTTGTGCTCTGGACCCATCATCCTTTCCATTATTTAGCCAAGCCTGTACTAACTATGATTGATGGAAAAATAATTTACAAAAAAAATAAAAAAAACTAGTTTATTTTTTTGACTAGATAAAGTATTATACGATTATAAACTGAATGAAACCATAATCAATTTGTGTCGTGATTATCATTTTCAAATTGATGAATGGGGAAGGCAAATGGTGCGCCACCAGCGTTAGAAACTGGTTCTAGTGGGTTCGATTCCCACCCCGAAATTTTTTAAAGATTGATATAAAAATTTCGAGGGTGGGGTGTTTTTTCGTCATGCTACCCTCGTGTGAGGAGGAGTTAGTATGTTGAAAAAACGCGACTTACACGACAGCCACGTTCTATACGAGTTAATGGTGGATCCAGCTGTCTTCCCTTTTGTGCGTCAAAAGGCTTATTCTTATGAGGAATATTTATTTTTAACGAAACAAACGATTGAAGCTGAAGAGCGTGGGGAATTAATTTCACGCACAATTTTAGACGAATGGGGTAACCCTATCGGAACAATTACTTTATTTGATGTGCAAGAAAAAGCCGGCTTCCTTGGAACATGGCTTGGCAAACCTTATCACGGAAAAGGCTACAATAAATTGGCAAAAGATTCATTTTTTAGCGAACTTTTCTACGAGTTAGATATTGAAACGATCTTTATGCGTATTCGCAAAATAAATATTCGTTCTATTAAAGCTGCAGAAAAATTACAATATGTAAATCTAGCAAACGAAACAAGAAAATCCGTTTATGATGAAATTAACGCGAATGAAGAAGTATATAACTTATATGAAATTCCAAAAGATCAATATACACTTGCTACAATGCGAGATACAACGTTCCAAGATTCTCATCACTTAAAAGAAGCGTAATCTAAATTTTCAGAAATAATAATTAACCATTAACATTTTGATATATACGTATATCACCCCATGTCTCTGGAAACGATATATAGTAACTTTAGGACACGAGGTGATTTGTAATGGATAAAAAGAAACGTGACAAAGCAAAAAACGCATTATCTAGTACACAAGAAGTTCTCTACCAACGAGAATTTCGTAAAGCAGATCGCGCAGCGGGTTATCGCTCAAAAAGTATTTAAAGTGAGAATGAATAATTAGAAGTTCTCCCCCCTAATTATTCATTCTCATTACATATTTTTTCTACTCTATCACGTAGAAAAAAGGTTCCTTATAAATAAGGAACCTTTTTTCTGTGGATAACGTTATCCACAGAATTGATAGAATTGTGAATAAATTACAAAAACCCTTCACAAGTTTGTATGTTGTAACGCACATCAAATGTTAGAATTGTGGATATTTTTCTAAAAATTGTGGATAATGTGGATATAGTTGTTAATATTCCGACTTTACTGTTTAATGAAAGCGCACTCTTCATGTGGATAAGTCTTTATCTTGGAAAACAATAAAAAACCCTCTTTAAACATACAAAAGAGGGTTTCATATTAAGTAAATGATTGTGCAAGAGCAGGTGATTTAATAGGTATATGATTCGGTTCTACATGATTTTCTGCCAAAATTGTATCCACAATATGATCAGCTGGCTCTGGGCGATAAATGCTTTTCATCGCTTCTTTCATTTGAAGAAGCTTCATATCATCTTGTAATAACGCCTCTGTTTTTGCAAAAACCTCACTATCATCACGAATGACAACTGCAGCCCCTTTTCTTTCAAAGTACATCGCATTTTCATTTTCTTGTCCTGGAACAGGCTTATATAAAATGACAGGTACTTGCAATGCTGCCGCTTCACTTAACGTAATACCGCCTGGCTTTGTAATCATACAAGAAGTAACACGGAATAGTTCATCAATATTTTCTACATAACCAAATACTTTTAATGCATCAGGATTTTTTTCCTGTAACCCTAATAAATCCTGTTTTAACGCTTCATTTTTCCCACAAACGACAACTACTTGTAAATCAGGTACTGACATAAATGATTGGCATAGTTCTTTTACACTTCCTAATACCCCATGAGCACCTGCTACAATTAGTAAAATCTTTTTATTCTTACATAACTGATATTTATTATATATAATGTCTGGATTAATCTTTAACTCAAAACTACTACGAATCGGAATTCCAGTTTCAACAATTTGCTCCGCAGGCACACCAATATCAACCATAACTTTTTTTACGTGATCAGTTGCTACAAAATAACGATCTACTTCCCGATGAATCCATATTTTGTGCACACAAAAATCCGTTAATACGTTATACACAGGAATTGAAATACCTGTTTGCTTTTTTAATTCTGGTACAGCTATAATCGGAAAGGTATTAATAACAATATCCGGTTTCTCCGCTTGTAAAAGTAATTTCAAACGTTTTCTTCCAAAATTAGCATACCAAGATGCTATTTTTTTATCATAAATTTTTTCTACGCCATAATAAAACAAGCGGTACAATTCTTTTCCTATTGTATAACTTTTTAAATATAAATATTTTGTAATATCGGTTATAACCGGATGTGATTCTCCGAACAAATCGCATACAATTACATCTTTAATTCCTTTTTGGCGAAATGTTTGTTCTAATGTTTTCGCTACTTGCACATGACCGTTTCCGTAATGTGCAGTTAATATTAAAACCTTGGGGTTTTTTATCAAACAAATCCACTCCTAGCGTATTGTTTCTCCATATTGCATATACGACAATAGGAAAAACATTTTCCTTAAAAATTACATAAACAGACTCTAATATTTCTCTTTCAGCTATGTACCTGTCGTGGATATGCAAAGCATATAAGATTGACCCCTTAATCCTATCTGTGCTCATATCTTTACATTATACTTTCCTATAAGAGCTTTCGCAATAACTTACAAATGTTCTCTATTCCATGATACTCACTCTTTTACTTCTTAATTCTTTTTACTATTTTGATTTCCCTTTACAATTATGTAAATTTCTCCACTTATTCCTTACAAAAATATGGATATTCTATTTTCAGTATACTCTTTTCTCCATATATACTCTAGGTTTTATTGTAAAGAAAGCAAAAAGCCTAACCCAATATTTGGATTAGACTGCTTGTAAAATATGTCTTGCTTCTTCTACATTTTTTTCAGTAGGCGGTTCTACATTTGCGAGTGGATACTTATGCCCAAGTGCCTCCCATTTATATACACCAAGCTTATGGTATGGTAGCACTTCAACTTTCTGAACATTAGACAGACTTTGAATAAAACTAGATAGTTTTTGTAGATCCTCTTCATTATCAGTAATACCAGGAACTAATACGTGTCGCACCCAAATCGGTTTATTTTTATCCGATAAATAACGAGCAAATTGTAAAATATGTTCATTTGGTTTTCCTGTTAATTTACGATGTTTCTTTGAATCAATATGTTTCAAATCCAATAAAACTAAATCTGTGTACTCCATTAAAATATCTAGCTTATTTTGGAATTCTGGTTCTTCAGAATAACAACCACCTGAAGAATCAATTGTTGTATGAATTCCAATTTCCTTACATTTCTTAAATAATTCAATTAAGAAATCTAGTTGTAATAATGGTTCCCCACCACTAACTGTTATACCGCCTCCGGAAGCTTCAATAAAAGGAAGGTAACATGTCACATCCTGCATTACTTCTTCGACTGTTATTTCTTTTCCTTTACCGATCTCCCACGTATCAGCATTATGACAATATTGACAACGTAATAAACACCCTTGTGTAAATATGACATAACGAATTCCTGGGCCATCAACAGTACCACAAGACTCTACAGAATGAATTCTTCCTTTTACCATGTTACTTCCTCCTTTATTGAAACAGCCTCCCTCTGCTATTTATAAAATGCAGAGGGACACTTTTTTCATTTACATGCTTTCATGCATTGTACGGTTAATTACATCGATTTGTTGTTCACGAGTTAATTTAATAAAGTTTACAGCGTAACCAGATACGCGAATTGTTAATTGTGGATATTTCTCAGGATGTTCCATTGCATCCATTAATGTTTCACGGTTAAATACGTTAATATTTAAGTGATGTCCTTCTTTTACTGCATAACCATCAAGCATTGATACTAAGTTACGTACTTGTACTTCATCCTCTTTACCAAGTGCTTTTGGAATAATAGAGAATGTATTAGAAATGCCATCTTGTGCATCTTCATATGGTAATTTAGCTACAGATAATAATGAAGCTAACGCACCTTTTGTATCACGTCCATGCATTGGGTTCGCACCTGGTGCAAATGGTTCTCCAGTACGGCGACCATCTGGAGTGTTACCAGTTTTCTTACCGTATACAACGTTAGATGTGATTGTTAAGATTGACATTGTATGAACAGAATTTCTATATGTTTTGTGTTTACGAAGTTTATTCATAAATGTTTTCACAAGATTTACAGCAATTTCATCTACACGGTCATCATTGTTACCGTATTTAGGGAAATCTCCTTCGATTTCAAAGTCAACTGCAATTCCGTTTTCATCGCGAATTGGTTTTACTTTTGCGTATTTAATTGCACTTAAAGAGTCTGCTACTACAGATAGACCCGCGATACCTGTTGCCATTGTACGAAGAACATTTGTATCATGAAGTGCCATCTCAATACGCTCGTAGCTATATTTATCGTGCATGTAGTGAATAACATTTAATGTGTTTAAATATAGACCCGCTAACCATTCCATTGTCATATCAAACTTATGCATAACTTCTTCATAATCTAATACTTCAGAAGTAATCGGTGCGTACTCAGGACCAACTTGTGCTTTAGATTTTTCATCTTTACCACCGTTAATCGCATATAGTAATGCTTTTGCTAAGTTTGCACGTGCGCCGAAGAACTGCATTTGTTTACCAATTCTCATTGCAGATACACAACAAGCAATTCCGTAATCATCGCCGTAGTCAGCACGCATAATGTCATCATTTTCATATTGAATTGCTGATGTTTTAATAGACATTTTCGCACAGTAGTTTTTAAAGTTCTGTGGTAATTGTTTAGACCAAAGAACTGTTAAGTTTGGTTCTGGAGCTGGTCCTAAATTATCTAGTGTATGCAAGAAACGGAATGAGTTCTTTGTTACTAATGGACGGCCATCTAATGCCATACCGCCGATAGACTCAGTTACCCAAGTTGGGTCACCAGAGAATAATTCATTATAATCAGGTGTTCTTGCAAATTTCACAAGACGTAATTTCATAATGAAGTGATCCACAATTTCTTGTACGTCTTCTTCTGTTAAAGTACCATTTGCTAAATCTCTTTCAATATAAATATCTAAGAATGTAGAAGTACGGCCAAGACTCATTGCAGCTCCGTTTTGCTCTTTAATTGCTGCAAGATATGCGAAGTATAACCATTGGAATGCTTCTTGAGCAGTTGTTGCTGGCTTAGAAATATCAAAGCCATGAGAAGCAGCCATTTGTTTTAACTCTTGAAGTGCACGTATTTGCTCCGATAACTCTTCGCGTAAACGCATTATATCTTCACTCATTACACCGCCAGTTAAATTTAAATCTACTTTCTTCGCTTCAATTAAATGATCTACTCCATATAATGCTACGCGGCGGTAGTCACCGATAATACGTCCACGTCCGTATGCATCCGGAAGACCAGTAATAACACCTGATTTACGAGCAGCTCTCATTTCTGGTGTATAAGCATCAAATACGCCTTGGTTATGAGTTTTTCTCCAATCTCTGAAAATACGACTAAGCTCTTTATCCATTTCGTATCCATAAGATTCACAAGCTTGTTCCGCCATACGAATACCACCATATGGTTGTAAAGAACGTTTAAATGGTTTATCAGTTTGGAAACCGACTACTTTTTCAGTCTCTTTATTTAAATATCCTGGTTCATGTGATGTAATAGAAGAAACAATTTTTGTATCCATATCAAGAACGCCACCGTTTTCACGTTCTTTCGTTGTTAAATCCATTACTTGATCCCAAAGTTGTTTCGTTGCTTCAGTTGCTCCTGCTAAGAAAGATTCATCTCCCTCGTAAACGTTTACATTATTTAAAATGAAATCGCGAACATCAATCTCTGCTTTCCATTTTTCACCTTTAAAGTTTTCCCATGCGTTTTTAACATTTTCTAATACTTGAGTCATCCTAATCTCCTCCATTTTTGATTAGTACAGGACTAAGATTTTTTATATAACAGCTTACACACTTAGAATACTACTTTTTTACGAAAGTGAACGAAATAGTTGTGACATGTTTGTGAAATATTGAGCAAACTACTATATACATAGTGTTAACTTCATTTGAAAGTCTTTAAAATTAACCCTTTCCTTAATTGTATTTTTTTGGTATTCTTATATACGAGTCCTATTTTGTAATATAAGAACAATACCCATTGTAGAGCTGTAATACTCTTATCTCCTAATCTGTTATAGTTTTTATAGCAGAACAAAAAAGTGTACATATGTTGTACACTTTTTTGTTACCTATAAAATGAAACTTTAATCAGTGGGGGTCTTACTGCCCATTAAAGTCGGATAAAATATCTCTTTTTCTATTTCCATCATGGAATCCACCACGACTGCCTGTTAATACAATTAATTGCTCTAACCCTTCTATATGATCACCAATAATTCGAAGTACAGCTGGTGGATGACCTATTTTAGCAAAATGTTCACTGGGTCGAATACGGTTCATCTTATCGACTTCAACACGACTTACACATGCAACTTCAAATCCTGAAAGAATAGCTTTCACTTGAGCTACACACGGTGCCAGTAAAGATCTATATCCAATTTCTTTCAAACACTTACGACTAAACGCATTCGGTACAGCGATAAGAGAGCCTACGCCTAGATCTTTTCTATCACAAGCTAAATTTAATGCATATTTAAATGCAGTTACAAGATGAAGCGGTACTCTTAAATCTAAATAATGATTTAGATCATTTAATGCAACGTCTGTTCCATCTGCAATAGCTTTCGCAAAAGGATATAACTCACTCGCTGGAATAACAAAATCGCCGTCTATAAATAACACAATTTCTCCTTTTGCGAAATACGTTCCAAGTGAGCGCCCCACATCATTTCCGAGTGCTTCTTTATATACAATTGTCGTTGCTCCCTTTTCTTTTGCAATCGTTGCTGTTTGATCAGACGAACCATTTACAACAACGATAATTTCAAAAGGTTCAATTTTGCGAAGCTCTTCTATAACGTTTCCAATTGTTTTCTCTTCATCTTGTACAGGAATAATGACCGATAATTGCTTTCCCTTATACAAATTCGATGTAACGCCCCATCCTTGATAAAAATCTTTAAAATCTAAAGTATGATAGACACTATCTCTTTTCCTATTTCCATCATAATACCCTCCGCGTTCATCGCTACCTACTATTCGCTCCGCTACAGCTTCTATATGGTCACCTATCATCCTTTTTTCAGAATGAGAAAGACCCGTGCCATACGCAGCATGCTCGGTCGGCCGAAATTTATTTGGTGTAATAACGTCAATTGCACAATGTCGACTAATTCTCCATTTGCTTTGAATAAGGCGTAAATGAGCGACAATAGGATTAACAAAACATTCATACCCAATGCTTTGAACAACTTCTTTCGTCAACGCGTGAGGTACAGATAATAAAGAATCAATCTTTAACTCTTCACGCTCTAGCATTGCATTTAATATTTGGCGCCATACTGTCACTGAGTGCGGTTTTTGTTTCTTTAAAAATAACGCATCCAAATTATTTAAAACGATGTCGGCCTGATCATGTAAAATTGGATTTAGGAATAATTGTAACTTTGAAGTTTGAATAGCAAAATCTCCATCTATAAATAGTAATACGTCACCTATCGCGTGTTTTGCGCCAACTGCACGGCCAACATCATTCCCCAGTAGCTCTGTATACTTGATTACTTTACACCCTAAACGATCAGCAACCTCTTCTGTTCCATCATTACAACCGTTTGCTACTACAATAATCTCTACTGGATTTAATCCTTTTGCCGATTGAATAACGTCTGAAATCGTATCCGCTTCATTACATACAGGTATAATAATCGATAGTGACTTAGCCATTGTTTTCTTCACGAAACCATTTAATAGTTTCTTTCAACCCTTGTTCCCACGTTACTTTCGCTTGAAATTGAACAAGTTCTCTTAATTTCGTTACATCTGGTCTTCTATTTGGAATTTCTTCAAAGCCATGTGGATATACCTCTTCGAAAGGAACTTGAACAATCTTTGAAGAAGATTTCGTTAGCTTTTTAATTACTTCTGCTACTTCTTTTATACTCTTTTCATTCTCAGAACCTATATTAATAATCTCACCATTTACCTTCTCATCCATTGCTCGAATCGTTGCCTCTACCGCATCACTTACATACGTAAAACAACGTGTCTGTTTTCCATCTCCATATACGAGAATGTCTTCTCCTTGCAGTGCTGCGCGGATAAATCGCGGGATTACCCCTGCATACGGACCATCTTTCGCTCTTGGACCATACATATTAAAATAACGAACAATCGTTACAGGTAAGCCTGCTAAACCGTATCCTAAACATAATGTTTCTTCTAACGTTTTACAAACTGCATAACTCCAACGTATTTTAGAAGTTGCACCGTATAATCGATCTCCTTCTTCAGAAAAGGGTGGCTTTGCCTTACCATATACTTCTGAAGTAGACGCAAAAACAACTTTCTTCTTTCCTTTTAGCGCTGCTTGTAAAATGTTTCTCGTTCCATCAAAATTCGTTTCAATAAGCTCTATACTCTTTTCCATTGTCGTTTTCACACCTAAAATTGCTGCTAAATGAAACACTACATCATGTTGATTCACTAATTCATAAATAGAATTTCGATCTAAAACACTTATTGGAATAACCCGAATTTCTTTCATTAACTCATCATGATATTTATTTTTCCCTTTATAGAAATTATCAACGATAGTGACATCATAACCTCTTTTCACCAGCTCTTCAGCTAAATGTGATCCAATAAATCCTGCTCCACCTGTAATTAAACATTTCTTACTCATACACTCACCTTCTTTATAATTCCACGTGTATCTACGACTTGCTTTATCCCTTTAAAAATCTTCCAATCGATATTAGAGTGATCTGTTAAAATTAAAATACAATCCGCTTGTTTAACGACTTGTTCATCCAAAGAAACAGATTGATACACCTTATCTCCAAATTTTGCAGAAGAAATATATGGATCGTGATACTCTATCTCATATCCTTCTTTTATTAACAATTCAATAATTGGTAACGCTGGTGATTCTCTTAGGTCATTTACATCTTTTTTATATGCAATCCCTACAATTAAAACCGTTGCAGGTGATTGCACCACACCTTTTACTTTCCGGACCATTTTTTCTGGCATTTCCTCATTAATTACATGTGCCGCCTCAATTAATTGACTCATTGCTCCATTCTTTTTTATTCTCCACTGGAAATATAAAGGATCTACCGGAATACAGTGTCCCCCTATCCCTGGTCCTGGCCAATACGGCGTAAATCCAAACGGTTTTGTAGATGCCGCTTCAAGTGCCTCATAAAAATCAATTCCTAAACTTTCACATAGTATATTTAACTCATTTACTAATGAAATATTGACTAAGCGCTGAATATTTTCAAATAGCTTACACATTTCTGCTACTTTTGGGGAGCTAACTGGAACAACTACATCAAATATAGTGCTATACAAAGCCTGTACTTTTTGTTTACACATTTCTGTTTGTCCACTAATGACTTTTGGAATCGTTTGAACGGAATATTGACTATTAGCTGGATCAATTCTCTCAGGAGAATATCCAATATAGAAATCTTCTCCTACCTTTTTTCCTGTTTGAGAAATAATCGGAATAATAACTTCCTCGAGCGTACCTGGATATGTGGAACTTTCGAAAATGAAGGTTTGTCCTTTTTGAAGGTTTTGTTGTATATAATGCGAAGCTGAAATGAGGGCACTTAAGTCTGGTTCTCTTTGTTCATTAATTGGGGTTGGGACAGTGACAATAACGTAATCACTATTTTGAAAATCAGCAATACCTTGATCCGGTGTATTTACTATTAATTTTTTTCTAGTCAATAAACTTTGTAACAATTTAGAAGAAACATCTGGAATATAACTTTCTCCCTGTATAATTGATTCTATTTTTCTAGTATCTTTATCTAATCCAAGTACTGTATGTCCTCTCTCTGCAAAATGAACTGCCAAAGGAAGACCAACATATCCTAATCCGATAATGGCAACTGTACTACTAACATTCATCTGTATTCTCTTCTTCCTTTCTCAATTGTTGAATGATATTTCTATCCCGCTCTCCATCTGTAAAACTCCCGCGCTCGTCTGTGGATTGCAATAAATATGCAATCGCCTCGAGCTGATCACCGAAAATACGATCAAATGCTGGAATACGCCCATTTACAAATCCATGTTGCTCTGGGCGTACTCGATTTGTTTTTATAACATCTACAAATTCTACCGCTGTAATAGAGAATCCCTCCAAAATAGCTTTCATTTGAGCGAGTGGCGGAATGATAAGAGAATCATATCCGATTTTCTCTATTACTTTTTTATGCATAGCATGTGGTACTGCCGTTAATGAGTTATTCCATAAATCTGGTCGTTTCGCTACTAAATTCACAAAATATTTTCCCATGCTAATTGGGTCTGCCGGATGAAACATATCTAATAAACACTGTAAATCATTTAATGCCACATCATTTCCATCTTCAATAGCATGTAAAAATGGAATTAGTTTTTTTCCTGGAATAACAAAATCACCATCGACAAATAAACAAATATCGGCCGTAGCATGCATAGCTCCTATCGCTCGGGCTACATTATGTCCAAGCGCTTCCTCAAATTCAATAACAATGACATTCTCTAGCTTCGCTTGTTTAATTGTCTCAACGTCCGCTCCATTCGCAACAACTATAATTTCATCTACACCTGATTTTTTCACTTCTTGTATAACAGATCTTATAGTCGTCTTTTCTTCTGATACTGGGATAATCGCACTATATTTCGCTTTTTTCTTTTGTAATAAAACTGGTTTATACTTTCCTATAAATGCTCTATCCCTATTTCCTTCCGAAAAGCCACCACGCTTACCATATATTTCGATTACGTATTGCAAAGCACGTAAATGATCCCCCATAATACGACTAGTCGCTTTCGGATAAGGAGAGCCAGGTGATGTACCAGTATGAACGGGACGCACTTTATTTGTATGAATGACATCGACAGAGGCCATATCAACAATATCTACTCCTCTAGACATCGCTATCGCTTGAAATAATGCTGGATCCGCTAAATTCCACCAACCAAACTTTTGAATAACTTCTCTACTCATTGCATGCGGAATTGCGATTAAAGATCCAACAACAAGCTCTTTTTTATTCAAATAACGATTCAGCATAAATTTGCCAACTGTCGTATAATGCGGTCTCATCTTTAAATAAACAGACCATGTTAAATTATTCACAACAATTTGGTGACCTTGCTGAATGCCTTTTATAAAACGTTGTAGCTCTTTATTATCAATGACGATATCACCGTCTAAAAACAAAACAATGTCGCCTTTCGCTTCTCTTGCACCAATTGCCCGTCCAACATCATTACCAAGAGAATATTTATAATAAATGACATGGCAATGATGTTGTAAGGCTATTTCTTTTGTTCCGTCTGTCGATCCATTATCTACTACGATAATTTCATATGGTTTCAATTTCTCCACTTCTACTAAAACTTGTGATAAAGTACTCGCTTCATTATGCGCTGGAATAATAACTGATACCCTCATACTTGTACCACGCTTACCCTTCCAAGCGAACATAAGAAATGATAGGAATACGTACAACTACATCTTCCGGTGGTCCATAAGAAGGAGAAGTACGAACACTTACTGCCCCGTCTGTCACAGATAACAGAATACCTGCAACAATTTTGGCCGCTGTCACAACTTGCACTAGCTCACCAACATGATTACGTAATTCTTCAGTAAATAACATATATAAGTCTCCTTTCTTACGCTTCTTTAATTGATATAATACTTGTAAATGGCAATAAAACTTCTGTTCCTATTCCTTCTTGCAGTGTTAAGAAATCATCACCAACTGCTACAATCACACCTGTTAACTGTCCAACTGTCACCGTAATTTCTACGTTTTTACCCAAATACTGCTCTGCAATTTCTTTAAAAGGTGATGTATTACATTCTTTTAAAATGTTACAAATAATAGATTGAAATCTACTTGATTCAATAAATTCTTCCGTAGCTTGCTTAGAGTTTCTTTGAATAAACCTCGCGAAGTTTTGTGAAAATAAAAGTCGTTCCACAGCAGGTAATAACTTATTATCTAAAAAATAATCTAATTGTCTATTAAACAATCTCGATAACTTTTTCCAATAATTACTGAATAAACACATACACTTCTCCTCCTATTATTTTTAAATTATAAAAATATATCCATACATCTTAATGTATACAAAGCAGACTCTTTTTGTGATAGGTAAGACATACATTTTTCAACGAAACAATATGTTCTAATCACATAAAAAAAGACTACCTAAACAGATAGTCTCTTACACTTCAATATTTCGTAACATCGTATAAATGTCATTATTCACTTTACCAAAGGATTTAATGTTGTTTTGAATGTTAGATAATAAAACGACATATACACTTCCATTTTTACTAAATCCATTTAAACAGTTCCAGCCTGGCATTACACCGTGGTTCGAGTAACTTCCCGGGTCTACATACCATCCAAACCCGTAATCTTTTTTTCCACCTGTAAACATTTGATCGTAGCTTTCTTTTGAAATCAACTTTCCAGAGAAGAGCGCTTCATTAAATAAATATAAATCATGGGCACTTGTATATATATCACCACAACCATAAAGTTGTGACATACTTGGAATATTAGGTGTTGTCATATTGTTATTTACTATTTTATAACCTGTCGATGGAAATCTTGTTTGTTCTAGCTCTCTACCAAAACCAGAATGTTTCATACCAGCAGTAGCAAAAATATGTTGTTTAATATACTCTTCTAACGGTTGTCCGCTTACCTTCTCAGCAATATAGGCGAGTATTGAATAGTTAGAATCGGAATACTTCCATTTCTCTCCTGGACTTCCAATACGCTTTTGCTTTCCTATTCGTTTTATCAATTCTTCATGAGAGATATCCTCTGTTCCCTGCTCATACTCTGGAATTCCTGATGTATGTGTTAGTAAATGTTTTAACTGAATACCATTACCTTGAGGGAAATCTGGAATATACTTCGCAATCGTATCCTCTACATGTAACTTATTTTGATCTTTTAATTGCATAATAGTAGTCGCTACAAAAGCCTTTGAAATAGAACCAATATAAAAAGTTGTCTCTGAATTATTCGGTACTTGTTTTTCTTTGTTCGCCATACCGTATCCTTTATTCAAAAGAACCTTTCCGTTCTTCACAATAACCGCTGTCCCGCTAAATCCTGTTTTTTGCAAATATTGATCTAATTGAGCGTTTTCATTAATTTCTTGAGGTGGTCCCTCAGCAGGCTTTTCCACAGCTTGTGCTTGCTTCACTTGTTCTTCCTGCTCTTTTTGTTTTTTTGCTTCTTGCTTCTTTTTTTCTTCTTTCTTTTTTAGCTCTTCTTGTTTCTTCATTTCTGCTGCTGCTTTTAAAGTTTCTTCTTTCTTATTATGCGCAACAATTTTTGTATACATGAAATATACAAGTGAAAATAGTAAGACGAGAATGATTGTTCTTTTTATGTATACAATTGGCCGACGTGATTTCCCATTCGCATTATTTTTTTCGTGATCCATGATTGCTTTTTTCCCCTTATTTACCGATAATTTAATTCCACTACACAAGATTCATTCCGGATCTTTTTCATAGATTTTCGACATTCCATTCGATGTCATCCCTACTTTATCACGCACTGCACATATTACCAACCTATATGCACAAAAAAGAAAAAGAAAATTTACAAAAGTAAGATTCCCGTTAAATTTTTAATATAAAAAAAGAGGATACCCTCTAAAAAACTGATGTTATCAATTTTTTTGGATATCCTCTTATCTAATTATTTATACGTGTTTTTTCATATCATCGGCAACAGATTCAACATTTGTACCTACGATAACTTGGACACTCGTGTTACTTAATTTCATAACACCTTTTGCACCAGCACGTTTTAATGCTGCTTCGTTTACTTGACCAGCATCTTTCACTTGTAAGCGTAGACGTGTTGCACAGTTATCAATAACTGTTAAGTTTTCTTTTCCACCTAAAGCTGCTACGTAAGTTTCACCAATTGAACCTGCAACTGGAGCTTCTTCACCTTCAGCTACTTCCTCTTCATCTTCACGACCAGGAGTTTTTAGGTCGAACTTCTTAATTAAGAAGTAGAATACTACAAAGTAAATTGCTGCGTAAATTAAACCAATTCCTGCTAATAATACTGGTTTTGTTGCAATACCGAAGTTTAAGAAGTAATCGATTGCCCCAGCACTAAATGAGAAACCATCGTGTATGCCAAGTGTTGTTGTAATGAATAGAGACAGACCTGTTAATACAGCATGAATACCATATAATACTGGTGATAAGAACATGAATGAGAATTCAATTGGCTCTGTAATACCAGTTAAGAATGAAGTTAATGCTAGACCACCTAACATACCTGTAACCATTTTACGTTTTTCTGGTTTAGCAGCTGCAATCATTGCGAAACATGCTGCTGGTAAACCGAACATCATGATCGGGAAGAAACCAGTCATAAACATACCTGCTGATGGATCTTTTGCAAAGAAGCGTGCAATATCACCATGAACGATATCGCCAGCCGCATTTGTAAAGTCACCAAGTACGAACCAGAAGTATGTGTTCATTACGTGGTGTAAACCGATTGGAATTAATAAACGGTTTAATAATCCGAATAAACCAGCACCAATTGAACCTAAGTTTACGATACCATGTGCTACTGCATCAATACCACTTTGAATTGTTGGCCAAATTTGACCGAATACTAATCCTAAAAGTAACATTACGATTGAAGTAATGATTGGTACGAAACGTTTTCCTGCAAAGAACCCTAACCATTCTGGCAGTTTAATCTTATGGAATTTGTTGTATAGTAATCCCGCAACAACCCCTGCAATAATACCACCGAGTATGGCCATATTGATTTTCGGCGTTAACGCCGCTGCTTTTGAAACCTTTGTCATTGTATCTGCTAATTTAGTTGGATCTACTGAACCGACTAAATCTTGAACACTTTTTAATTTATCATTTAACTCTGCTGCTGAATACGTCTTACTTAGAGCATTCGTTGTATTTTGTAAAACAAGATATCCGATTGCTCCGGCAAGTCCAGCTGCTCCACTACCGTCAACAGACAAACCGATTGCAACACCAATTGCAAAAATAAGTGCTAAATTATCAAAAATTGCTGCACCGGCCTGTGCCATAACAGGAATGTTAAATACGTCTTCTTGTCCTAAACGAAGCAATAATCCTGCTGCTGGTAGTACGGCAATTGGAAGCATTAACGCTTTACCAATACGTTGTAGAAACTGCAACATTTTAATTCCCCCTATCAAATTTATGAAATCGTTATCATTATAAGTACGCCTTAGAAAACGCTTTCTATTTACATAACCATAATAACATATAGTTGTATAGATGTGTAGTTTTTATTTTTGAATTTTTTATGGATAAATCTCCTATTTCCAAACTGTTATATAAAAGGAAATTTCTCCTTTTTTACTACAGAATATTCAAAACGAAAGACCCTCTATAGAACATGCAACTTTCGTTTTATCATTCCACTTTTTCATGTTATTATTTATTTCCGAGCATATCGGGAAAAGTAAACTTAGTTAATTCGAAATAGGAGCGTTGGTACTATGCAGTGCATTGAAACAAACAACTTACAACAGTTGTTAGAACAAGTAAAACCATATACGAAAAAAGGAAAGCTTGCTACTTATATCCCCGAACTAGGAAATGCCAATCCAGATGATTTAGGGATTGCCATTTTCCATAAAGAAACAGAATACATCCATGCTGGCAACTCACAAACACTATTCACTCTTCAAAGTATTTCAAAAGTAATTACACTTGCACTTGCCCTTTTAGATCGTGGTGAAGAATATGTATTTTCTAAAGTTGGAATGGAACCAACTGGTGATCCATTTAATTCTATTATTAAGTTAGAAACGACAAGTCCTTCTAAACCACTTAATCCAATGATTAATGCGGGGGCACTAGCTATTACAAGCATGTTAGCAGGTAAAGATAATGAAGAAAAAATGGAGCGCATTCTTCATTTCGTACGTGAAATAACAGATAATCCTACTATTAATTATTCTTCTAAAGTTGCTAATTCAGAATTAGAGACAGCTTACTTAAATCGCTCACTTTGTTACTATATGAAACAAAACGGAATTATCGATTGTGACATTGAAGAGCTGATGGATTTATACACTCGTCAATGTGCAGTTGAGGTAAACTGTATCGATTTAGCACGTATCGGCTTAATTTTTGCGATGGATGGATATGATCCATATAAGAAAAAACAAATTATCCCTAAGCATATTACAAAGATTTGTAAAACATTTATGGTTACATGCGGTATGTATAACGAGTCTGGTGAATTTGCGATTCGTGTTGGTATCCCCGCAAAAAGTGGTGTAGCTGGTGGCATTTTCGGCTGCGTAAAAGGAGAAATGGGAATTGGTATTTTCGGACCAGCTTTAGATGCAAACGGAAATAGCATCGCTGGTTTTAAAATCCTTGAACTTCTTTCTGCTCAAGAAGGTTGGAGCATTTTTTAATTCAGAACCATCCTGCTATACTAGCAGGATTTTTTTTTGCATAAAACCCTCAATTTTATTAGCTACCGATCCCCTTACAAAAACCGTGCTGAAAGTTTCTCTATATTATGCATATTTGCTCCCCCAACCTGAATAGTATAGTACAACCTAGCGCTATATGTGGAGGTGTGAAAGATGAAACTAATATTTCAAATGGGAAAACAGCCTGTTCTTGAAAAAACAATTCTTCTTTTTATATTGAGTATTGTAGAAAGCTTAAAGCTAAAAGTTGTTTCACTCGATGAAGCTCACCGATACATATTCAATTTAGAAGTACTTGAACTATTAATGGATCGGAACATCGATGATCAAGTACTTGAACTTATTCATTTCGGAATGGGACTTGAAGACGTTCATCATGTGCTTCCTGAAGAATTTGAGCATACGATTGAAGAATTAAAGTGGCTTTGTATCCAAGTATTAAGTGAGTACAGTATGCATGAAGAATCGGAACAATTAATTGAAGATATACGTTAAAAAAGCACCTATGTAGGTGCTTTTAATGTTTTTTCAAACTATTTTTATACGTTTCAATATTTACTGGTAGCTCTTCCTCTTCTAAAGTATGTTCATTTACATCTTTATGAATGAATGCTCCTTTAGGTGGTTGATGGTCATGCCCTTTTTTCTTATGATCAAATGCTTTTCCGCGTCCCATACGGATCCCCCTTTCTTTAAAAGAAATCCGTATTAGTATGGAGAAAAGTACGTCGATATATGCAATCCTTTGCCATATTTCCAAGGAAATACTCGAACGTTGTTTTTTGTTCTCCTTACAACAACTGATCGATCCCAATAAGAATTAATAACACTCCCGCAATAACCGTAGCCCATTTCCCTAAGTATTCTGCTAAGTATCGTTTTCCTACATACGCAAAACCACTTATACAAATAAAACTAAACACACCAGAAATAATCGCTGTAAGCCAAAGGTTTAAATTTGTTACCCCAGCATCAAATCCACCTGCAATATTATTAATTGATAATGCAACGCCCAAAACAATTGCTTCTGAAAAACTAATTGTTTTAGAACCATCAAAATCTGCTTTTTCCGGATCACGTAAAATCCCCATAAGTACACTATCATCTTTAGAGTCTACGGTCTCTTTTTTACTCAAGAAAGGCTGACATAAAATAAACACTCCAATTATTCCCAAAACAATTGCCCCTATCAAATTTGCCGTAAACTCTGAAATAAATAATGCGATCCAACTCCCAAAAAATCCAGCTAATAAAGTAAATAAAAACCCAAAAAATGCGATGATAAAATTGTTGAACCACGAAATTCTAATTTTACGAATGCCATATGCAATTCCAACACCTGCATTATCTAAATTAGAAGCAATCCCAATTAAAAAAATTGAAAATAGACCTGCCGTACTCATAAACAGCCACCCCTTTTTTCTCACTTTTCCATGCATCTTATGAAAATGTTGAGCAACTGTGCCTGTCTGTTTCATATACATGTAATAAATGCTCAACATTTTTTCAACAACAAAAAGGAGTGCCTTCGCTATGCCTAAAGAAAATCCAAATGAGCGGCTTAGTACATTAATAAAAAAACTTTTAAAAGAACGTGCCTTATCTATGCGCCAACTCGGAATGCTTACAAATATTGATCCCGCAACAATCTCAAGAATTATGAATGGTAAACAACCGCCAAAACAAAAACATCTACAAAAATTTGCAGAATGTTTGCAAGTTCCACCCCAATTGTTATTTGATGAAATGTATCCTGATTCTCCTCACATTAATAAAGAAAAGACGGATATGTACACATCTCTTGATACCATTCAGCAAACGCTGCAATCCTCTAACTTATTCGATTTCGACTACACAACAACCCGTGTGAAACAAGAACTTGAAAATTATGAACGATATGCTCAAACAACAGAAGGAGAAAAACGTATTCATGACAGTTTTGCAAGTAAGCTAGAACAAATTGATAGTGCTGGTCCTTTCATTGAACAATTAACGGATATGTATCAACAATTTTGCAATGAAACGATTCCAAAAGAAGAGCGTGCAGTTCTTGGAGGGGCATTACTGTATTTCATTTTATCGACAGATATTATTCCTGACTATCTCTTTCCAATTGGCTATTTAGATGATGCAATTGCTGTTGAATTAGCAAAAGAGAAATTAATCGAACTAAAACGAAAGACATAGAAAATAAAGAACTATTTCAGTTGTTTCTATTCAACTCTGAAATAGTTCACTAAAAAATCGTACAAGTATACATACCTGTACGATTTCAACATACTAATCTATTTTTTCGTATGACACCATTCATATATAAATGCTGTTATTACTTTTGTAAATTCGATTAATTGTTCCACTTCAACTTTCTCATTTATTGAATGAGCCTCTTCTAATGTACCTGGTCCGTAAATAACAGCTGGAATATGAAATTCACTAAACCAACCACCATCCGTTACCGTTGCAGACATATCTAAAATTGCATTTTTAGATAAAGTTGATTCATGTACTGAGCTAAGCGTTTTTACAGCTGCATGTTCACTATCTATTTCTAAAGAAGGGAAAATTTCACCACGATCCACAATCATTGATTCTCCGCCCCACTTAAATTGTGGTGGATTTTCACTTAACCATGGATCGGCAGCTGCTACTTTCCCAATATACTCTTCAATTTCTTTTATTATTTGTTCATGTGTTTCATTCGGATAAAAGTGTACTGTTATCCATAACCGGCACTCATCCGCAATAAACGCTGCATGTCTTCCGCCCTCAATAACAGCTGGATTAATTGTTGTTGTTCCAGATGGATAGCCTTCATATGTTTTCATGACTGCCCAATGACGCTCTAATTCTTGTAAACTTTGTACAATTTTCATCATTTTTTCAATCGCACTCGCTCCAAATAAACGTCCTCCAGCATGAATCATTTGTCTGCGTGTTGCATCATGAAACGTTTGGGGGCTTTTCACAGTAATCCATCCAGTAATTACGCCCCCCTGTCCTTGCATATGTAAATCACTCGTATCCACTACGACTGCAAAATCAGCATCATAACCCCTTTTGCAACATTGAAGCGTACCTGCCTCTCCAACTTCTTCTCCGATTACGGATTGAAAGATTAAATCTCCGGGCAATTCAATGCCTGCTTCTTGTAAAAGCTGAATAGCAAATAATGCCCCAGCTAATCCCCCTTTCATATCTGCCGCACCACGTCCAACTAACCAACCATCTCTTATAAATGGCTCAAACGGACTCGTTTCCCACGCCTCATCTGCTGATATTTCCGCTACATCCATATGCCCATTAATAATAAGACTTTTATGTGTGTCACTTTCTATCCCTTTTTTCACCCCAACAACGTTCGGGTCATTCGGATATACATCCCATTTATCAACACAAAAATTTCGTTTTCTTAGAAACTGTGCAACAAATTCTTGCGCCTCATTTGTATTTCTCGCCGGCGGTGCTGGTGTTTCAAAACGAATTAATGTTTTTGTAAGCTCTAGTAACTCATTTTTTCGTAGATCAATCTGTTCTAATAGCTGTGCAACTTCTTCATTCATCGCTAATTCCCCTTTGCATACGTAGTATGTTCCCAGCTTTATTTTCACAAAAAAAGAGACTGTTTACAATTTTACAGTCTCCAAATTAATCACTATTATAAACTCTCTATTTCTGTTGTCTTTGTCTTTTCAATATGCTCTAAGTTACTCCCCTTATTTCTTGTCGCACGGTAAAACAGTAAACAAACAATCATAAAGGGAATACCACAATACAATGCCATTCTTTGTTCTGGAATAAAGGCCATACCTACAATTACTGTTATATTTAATACTAACGCAAGCAGTGGAACGAATGGATACAGTGGTGTTTTAAATTTCAAGTCCTTAACATCCCCGCCCTGCTTAATATATGCCCTTCTAGCTAATAAGTTAGATAGAGCAATAGATGCCCAAACTAGTATTGCTCCAAATCCAGCAATAGAAAGCAACCATAAATAAACTGTATCTTCCGCATAAATACCTGATAGTAATGAGAGACAACCTACAATTGTACTTACAATCAATGCATAAATTGGAACACCATTTTTAGATAACTTACTAAAAATCGGACTAATCATTCCTTGATTAGACATAGACCATAGCATACGAGAAGTTGCATATAATCCTGAATTCGCAACGGATAGAACCGCTGTAATAATAACGAAATTGATAATATCGGCTGCATAAGGAATACCAATTTTATCAAACACAACTACGAATGGACTTTCTATTACTCCCGCCTGTTGCCAAGGGAATAATCCTGCAAGAATGAAAATAGATAATACAAAGAACACAAGTATACGCCAAACTGTATTATTAATTGCCTTCGGGATCGTTTTCTCTGGATTTTCACTCTCACCTGCTGCAATGCCGACTAGTTCTGTTCCTTGGAAAGAAAAATTAACTGCAATCATCGTAACTAAAATAGCTGATAAACCATTCGGAAACAGTCCACCGTAATCAGTAAAGCTAGAGAACATCGGTGCTGGTTCATTTCCTTTCATATCTAGAAAACCAAACATTGCTGCCCCGCCCAAAATAATAAATGCTATGATCGTAATTACTTTAATACTTGCAAACCAAAATTCAACTTCTGCAAAACTTCTTGAAGATAACGCGTTGATAGCAAAAAGCAGTACCGCAAACACTACGCACCAAATCCATGAAGGGACATCAGGAAACCATCGTTTCATTAAAATGCTAACTGCAATGAGTTCAATCCCTATCGTAGCTGACCAGTTTAACCACGACATCCATCCGACTACATAACCAGCTGCAGGGGAAATGTGCTTCGTTGCATACGTTTGATAAGATCCTGCGTCAGGCATCGCAACAGCTAACTCTCCAAGACAGAGCATCGTTAAATACATAACAAATCCCCCAACAAGATACGCTACAATTGCTCCTCCAGGGCCAGCCTCATGAATTGTATACCCAGATCCTAAAAAAAGGCCGGTACCAATAACTCCCCCTAGTGCAATCATAAATATGTGCCTGCTTTTCAATTCTCTTTTTAATCCTTGGTTTTGATCCATCATATAAATCCCCCCTCTTCCCTTTGAAAACTCATTTCATGTAAGCGTTTTTAAAATCATTCATAACAAAAATAATTATTGAAAATAGCAAAATACATAGTATTAATTACTACCTGTTATTAAAAGATCATCCCTCATTGTTATTAATAACTTTTGATCAGCGATGGCTTGCCCTTCTACTACTTCTAATGATTCGATATACCCACTGATTCCTACCTTAATTTCTACTTTCTGTTTATCTATCGTTTCAATGAGCGCTAATTTCTCCCATTCGTATACGTAAGAACTTTCCGTAACAAATAACTTCTCTACTTTCCCGTAACAAGGACTATACACGCCTTCTATAACCGTCTTCACTTTATAAATTCCTCCTTCTTATTAGTTGGTACTGAAACGTTGCATATCCCTCCTTTAAAGATTTCAACTATTATTTATGCAAAATGCGTACCAATCTCCAATTCCTACTTAAAATGAAGGTTTCTCACAAAAAAAACTTCATAACCGCAAAATTTTTCTATCATTTAAGAGATTTTAAAAGGAAAATAGCAAAAAAATTTTGCGATTTTATAAGAATTTTAATAAAATTATAAAAAGTCAGTCTTCATAGGGTGAAATGAGGAGAAGATAATCTATGCGTACAGAAGAAATTAATTTAAAACAGATCATGGAAATGAATATGCTATATGAAACTTTACTCAATGAACTCGATATCGGGATTCATATTATTAATGAGGAAAGTAAAACGATTATCTATAACCGCAAAATGATGGAAATTGAATCAATGGAACGCTCAGATGTGTTATATAAAAATCCTTTAGAAGTATTCGCATTTGAAGAAAATAAAAATAGTACTCTTATAGAAGCATTAAAGTTAGGAAAAACAAACAAAAATATAAAACAAACATACTTTAACAATAAAGGGCAAGAAATTACGACGATTAACAATACTTTTCCTATAATAGAAAATGGAAAAATTAAAGGTGCTATTGAAATTTCAACAGAGATTAGCCATTCCAAACAAACAATGAAAACAAACCTTTATCGAAAACCAAATAATAAGTTTACCTTTGACCACATAATCGGTGATTCTAGTGCTATTCAATCCGTCATTACAGAAGCGAAGAGAGTCATTCGTACATCCTCATCCATACTTCTCGTAGGAGAAACAGGGACCGGTAAAGAACTATTTGCACAAAGTATCCATAATGAAAGCCAGCGTTCAGGCAAACCATTTATTTCACAAAACTGTGCCGCTATACCTGATACGCTCATGGAAAGCTTATTATTTGGTACGAACCGAGGTGCATTTACAGGAGCCATCGATAAAGCTGGTTTATTTGAAGAAGCAAACGGAGGAACTTTGTTATTAGATGAGATTAATTCGTTAAGTCCAGCACTTCAAGCGAAGTTACTGCGAGCTATACAAGAAAAAACAATACGAAGAATCGGAGGCACACAAGAAAAAGAAATTGATGTTCGTATTATAGCGACTATTAATGAGGATCCTCTTGAAGCTATTACACACAATCGATTACGGGAAGACTTATATTACCGATTAAGCGTCGTTACTTTATGTCTCCCGCCTTTACGCGAACGAAAAGAAGATATTTCAGCTCTTGTTCAGCACTTTATCGAAAAGTACAACATTCAATTCGGACTCGGCGTGACGGATCTAGATGTACATGTAAGAGAATTCTTGTATGCATATGATTGGCCTGGAAACGTACGAGAGTTGGAACATGTCATTGAAGGTTCAATGAATTTAGTTGAAGATGAAAATATCATTACAGCGTTTCATCTTCCCACTCGCTTTCGCGAACGAATAAAAAAAGAATTCAATATGCCCCCCTCCTAACTAATAACGATACTGATACGCAAAAAACGTTAAAACACACAATAGCAGAAATGGAAAAGAACTACATCAATCAAATTTTAAAAGAGTATCATGGTAATATTTCACAAGCTGCAAAGTTTTTAGGATTAAGTAGGCAAAACTTACAATATCGAATTAAAAAACTGCATTTACACATATAAAATAAGAATTCAGTCAGTGGAGTTTTTGTCCATCTTCCACTGATTACTAGCCCTCACCGATTAGACTTTTATTGCCTACTCAAACGGGATCACTCTGTTTCCAAGTACAAATAATTTTTTGGTAAAATATGCTATAATTAACATATAACATACTTGAAAGGAATGATATATATGAGTAGTGATACAAAATTAAAGTTATTACAATACTTAGCCTTCTTCCCTACCATTGTATGTATGATGTTGTTCATGGATATGAACAACTTTCCTTATGCAAAGCTATTCGCGACAATTAGCGGATCTTTTGCAGCCATTATGCTTGCTGCTTTTTGGAATTTGAAGATACGTATGAAGAAAGAGAAATCTTCTTAACGCCAGAACATAAAAAATCGAGCCTAAACAGCTCGATTTTTTTACTGACTATTAAAACTCAACATTCTCCAAATACAAACCACTCGCCTCAGCAAGACAATTAATTTGATTACGTTGTTTCTCCTCTAAAATTTGAGGAATCGCCTCGGCATCTAATTGTCCTAACCCAACTTCAATTAATGCTCCAACAATTTTTCGTACCATATTATGAAGGAATCCGTTACCACTTACTCTAATTTGTACAAATCCTGCTTCTTCCATCACTTCAAGTGTATATACTTCTCGCACCATAGACTTTTTCTTTGATTTTGCATTTGAAAAAGCAGTAAAGTCATGTGAACCAACTAAATGTTTCGCAGCTTCTTTCATGCTTTTCACATTTAATTTTTTATTAACATGCATGCTGTATTTACGCATAAATGGATTTGTATGCTCTTCATTCCAAATTTTATACAGATATGTTTTTGCTTTAGAGTTGTAACGAGCATGGAAGCGATCTTGAACTTCTTCTACATTCGTAATGCTAATATCGTTGGGTAAATATTGATTTAAATATTTTTTCACTTTATGTTCCACTAACTTCTCATCACTTTGAAAGTTAGCAACTTGATTCAAAGCATGTACACCAGCGTCTGTTCTACTACAACCGATAATTTCAGTTTCTTTTCCGACCATTTCAGAAATGACACTTTCAATTTTTCCTTGAATCGTATTATCGTTATTACCGAGACGTTGCCATCCTTTAAAACGTGCACCGTCGTACTGAATCGTTAATTTATAATTATGCATAATATTCTCCTTCATAGAAAATATTCCCTCATACCATGAGGGAATATGAATAAACTTTACTTTCTAACAAGCTTCACTACATTTTCTACATGAGCTGTATAGAGTATATCATATCTTTCAGTGTAACTTATATTATCCTTGTGCATTCTACTGCAAAGAAAAAACAATATATTTTCTTTTCGTTACATTGAATGTATTTAATTTATATTGAGTGTGTGGTCATATTTGTGGTCAGTGGTCAAAAGAGAGTGGACATTTTATATGCCACTCTCTTCTTATTTTTATTTCTATTAAATCGTTTGATTAAATTAATATAAAATCACACTTTTAAAATATGGTTTTAATTGGTATGATTTACTTAATTTAAGGAGGCGATGTTGTGGAATTAAGAACAACAGTAGACGGAAATTCATATATCATTGAAGTTGAGAAAAAGAAAGCTTCTAAAAAAGGAATTATAGCTCGATTATTAACATTAATAACAGGTTCATTTTTTATTCTTTTAGGAATTGTTTTGTCTATAACAATAATAGGGGCAATTGTTGGTATACCGTTAATTATTTTCGGTATTCCATTCGTTTTCGCTTCCCTAGGATATCAACGTGTAGAATGTCCTAATTGCAATAGAAAACAGACAGTGAAAAAAGGAATTGGCAACTTTAAATGTCATAGTTGTGAGAAAAACACATTAATTGAGTGGAAATAATAAGGGGAGAACTACTATGAAAGTTATTCGCTCTATTTTTAACGGATTTCGTATAATGAGTAAAATTATGAATCCAATATTAAAGGCATTATCTAAAAGTAAATTCTAATTACATAGAAATAAAAAAAGCCGCCTATAGGACGGCTCTTATTTTTGCCAATCAAACTATTCTTTTGTTTTATTTTTTAATGTACTCGTACCACCAGTTTCTTTCATCCATCCAAGCTGTAATCTTATCAAGCTCGCCATTAGGTAGTACTTCAGTTTGTAAGTAAGCTAAACCAGTTAATGGATCAGAGACAACCTTCCCTTTAGTTCCACGCTCATTCATAGCATTTACGACTTCCTGAACCAATGAAATACCAAAACCACCAGATTTAACGTATTGATAGCCACCATTTGAAACTGCTTGTTCTGGTCGTTCTTTTTCTGTAAACCAAGATAAAGGTTTACTTCCAATTAATTCATTCAAATCACATTTGCCGATACCAGGCACATTTCCTGTTTCAGTATATTGCCAAATATCGCATGGATATGCTGGTTTATTACCGCCATATCGTGGAATCCATACAAAATCAGCTTTTACATTCGCCATACCAAAAGGAGCGTACATATGATGGCCAACATATAAACCTACTTTTTTAGCTCCTAATCGGCGCAATTCATCGATAAACGCTTGTGTCCCTGCTCTCATATCATCCATTGTTTTTACTTCTACATCAGCCACCCAGACTGTTGCGCTCTTATCTCCACGGTTCCAGAAGTCACGAGCTTCTATACGCGCATCATTTTCAGAAACAAAACGACAGAATGCATAGTTACCAAAAGGGATACCATGTTGCTTCATAGCTTGTACATAACCTTTATACAAAGGATCTACATAATTCGAACCATCTTGTACACGAGCAATAACAAAATCTAAGTATTGCTTTGCTACAGGCCAATTAATATTACCGTTCCATTTTGAAATATCTACAGTGTAACCCATTATTTATCGTCTCCTTCGCTATTTACATCATGATCAGACCAAATACCTAATGCAATACCAACTGACAGCAAATAAGGTGCTAATTCATCCAAAAAGCTCTTAGCTTCTGGAACACCAAACTTTGTAAACAAAAATCCAAGCAAAGAAAAAACCGCAACCCATGTTTTCCAGTTGCGGAATCGTTTTTTAATATTCTCTTTTGTCATAATTAATTTATCTCCTTTTCTAAAGTGTCAATGCGTTTGTGTGCTTGTTTAGAACTTTCCTCTACTCTTGTAATTCTTTCTCCAAATAAAATCATTTGTTTTTCACTTGCCTTTTGATCAATCCGAATATCATCAACTCCTTTCCTGATATACCCTAATTCTGCTCTCATTTCTGCACTTTCTTGTCCATCAGACTTTACAGACTTTGTTCTATTCAATGAATAGCCCAAATAGCTAACGGCAAGTGATAACATTGCAATAAGTAAACCAATTTCAATTGTCATTTCTTCACTCCTTTTTATGCTGCAAAGCAACTTGAATCCATTCCAAATATCTCAGCAATATCTTCTTCACTTCTGTCTTTCAAATAAGATTCAGTTGTAGAAATATCAGAATGGTTAGCCAGTGATTTTAATTTTTCTAGTGGAACACCTTGTACTTTCAAATTATCTAATCTGCTATGACGGAAACAGTGGGGTATCCCCCCTCGTATTATCTAACGTTCAAATTATATAATAAAAAGGGAGTGTTTTTTGAAATATTTATTTCGTTAAGTTTTACTGTTCCCAAGCTCCCCAAGTATTTCCGCCAACATTCCAAAAGCGTCTCCATGTTTTTAAAGGCGACGTTCGGGGTTGCCATTCTTGGTAAGAGTATGTGTCATCTGTATCCACGAAGCGGTGTGTTTTTAGAACTCCCCCTACATTCGGTGTTGGCGCGGTTGCACCTGCACCTGCACCTGTGAATCTACTAAAAGTTACAGAACCTTTAGTATAAGTTGTAATACTAGCATCAAAACTAGACCCAACGTTATCTTTCGTAATCATTGTGCCAGTGTAGTTTACTGTTGTCCATGATTGCCATGAGGATGACCCAGTACTCCATCTTCTTACGTAAACAGTAGTTGTGACGTTTTCGATAAACAATTGCTTTGTATAAGCATCATCTACATCACGGAAAGTTAACAATGTACCTCCATATGCGCCAGGAAGTCCTGTTGCACCATTCCAATGGTTAGAAACCGTTGTTTTACCTTTCTTGTAAGATGATGGTAATTTTGTCAAATCTCCATCAATTGCATTATAAACCATTCCGTTGTTGTCTACATTACTTTCGGATTTACCTGTGTTTGATATATATAGGTAGTTAGTGTTTGCTGATTTATCACCAATCTCAATGGCATTACCTTTCATTTTCAGTCCTTCGTCAATTGTAACAATAGGGACATTTTTAGATTTAATATAATCAATTAAGTCTCTAAATAGTTGTTGACGGGCAGGATCAGCATAGGCTCTCATCCAACCATGAGTCATGAAAATGAGCCATTTCTTTTTACTGATAGCTAAATCCACTTCGGCTTTAGAATCAGCTAACGTTCTCGTTTCCATATCCAGACGGTCTAGGCAATAAGTATCCATAGGTGCAATGTTATCGTCACCATCAGTGGCAACGCCACATTTGTAGTATTGCTTTACAATATTCTTCGTTCTTACATCGGTTTTATTTACACCGTTAGGATATACGAAAATATCATGACCTTTAAAACCATTATTTTTTAAAAAATCCCTTGCTAACACACATTCTTTTATAGCGTCCGTATCGCTGAGATCGCTTAATGTAGCATGTGTATGACCATGAGACACAATTTCGTACCCCTCATTTTGCAGTGTTTTTAGTTGATCGACTGTGAGATATCCGCTTGTTCCTGTTTTCGCTGTAGTGATAGCTAAACTTCCTTTGATTCCTTTTTCATCGTAGATAGGTTTTAAATTTGTTAAGAAGTCATTTCTACCGTCATCGTCTACAAAAGATATAATACAGTTTTCATATCCTTTAAAAGGAACATGTATATCCTTCAATTGTTGGGCTTGTTCGCTTACATCATTGGACAAAATCCCAATTTTATTCGAATCTACATCAATTCTCTCTTTCAGAGTAGGATAAGTTATACCGTTTGGGTCAACCCGCGCCTGTGCTGCTTCAACTGAAGAATCACCATTAATCACAATTTCGTTTAATTGCTTTTGTATATTAATAGATAATTCATTAGCTTGTTCTGCGAATTCTTTTGCATCATGAGCTTCTCTATACGCTTCGCTATTTAACAAATCTAATTGTATTTGTTCTAGTTGCCAAATCAATTCTTCTAATTGAGAAATGTAAGTTTTAGATGGAATTCTATTAGTCAATGCATTTGGCAATGAAACTATAATAAAGTCTTGAGTTGTAGCTTTTACAGTTGAATTCTTCTCCACAGTGAAATATGCTTGTTTAGATTTTCCCACGGATGCAAAAGTTTGTGTTGGGAATGTGTATTCGAAATGTCCTTTCGCTGCATCTATCATAGTGATTCCATTCTTATCTCTTACAGAAGTATTGTCAGGTTTAGCACATTCGAAATAAACGTCACTTCCAGTTAGGTTATATGGAATAAAACCGTCAACAACATATACATCCACGGTATTACTAGCTTTATCACCTACCCTTCCAGTGACAAGGGAGTTTAATTGTGCGTATTGTGTTTTGTTTATATCAAGGATTAATCTGGTTTTCATAATCTGTTTCCACTCCTTTGTACTCAGATTCATTAATTTTAATTTCATTGTCCACAGTTACTTCTTCTGGCATATCACCAGCCATGTCAAAAATACTCGATCTTCTTTTTACAGATCGAGCTAACATAGGTCGTATTGATAATTCCTCTTCTTTCACAATTTTTATTTCATAAGAAAATGAAATATCATTATCGCTTTCCACAATGAAATATTTTGCATTCCGTTCAGAAACCCAGATATCACCTCGGCCATATTTACTAATAAAAACGTGATAATTACTTGTTTCATTTTGAAAGAAAATAGGTAAATCAATCTTAACTTGTCCATCTGTAGTTTCTGCTTCCCCAATGTGGGTAAAGGTTTCGGAAGAATTCATTACACTAGACATTTCTTTGGTTGCGTTAACTGTTGCTAACGATCTAACTAAAGTTTGCGGTTGGTCTATATTGTTATTGACTAAAGTTCTATTTACAGTTGTATTAACAATAGCCCAGTTATGCATATTTAACTCGCCATATGCGTCTAAATTATTTTTGTAAGCAACAGTAAACACTTCGTAAAAACTTCCGTTAACCGCATAACATAGCATTGTTTTCGTTGCGCTACTAACAGCTAAAGAAGATGAACTTGTTTTAAACACACCGTTATTAAAGCGGTTAGTGCCCGAACCATCGAATCCAATACCTCCATTGGCGTAAAACGTTCCGTGAGAGTAAGAGTAATCGTCTTTGATGCCTAAAATATTAATGGCAGTATCTCCGGACAAACGAGAAAGAGCGATGCCAGTATCAGAAACTAAAGCTAATTTATCACCATCAGAGAAACTTATTTTTTGTATATATTTATAAGCTATCCCATCACTACTTTTGTTAAAGACAAGTTTAAAACCGTTAGTAAATAAATTTTGCCACATATGGTTACCTTTCATTCCATACATACTAGGGTCATCTACAATCTCAAAATACGGATTATAGTAGTCTGTGTCAGTATTGTAGACAGACAAACTCAGGAACCTACCTGGACGGATAGCGACGCTTACGCCTTTTTTACCCGGCATATCCGCTTTTCCTTGGTACCCCAGGAAACCAATCATTGTTTCGGTATCATCAAATACATTAAGCCTACCTATGGAGTCTAATTGCATTCTTCTTTTCCCGTTGACTCGCGACTCTAAACCCTCAGGTAATAATTTAATTACGTTACTAAATTCATTAAATCCAGTTTGAACCATTGAAGCATTTAATTTTCCAGTTGTTATGAAATCAGCTACGATTGATCCATCCATCGTCATTGCTAAACCGTATGGTCCATTAATGCCTTGACTAGAATAGCCTAAACCGTTGATATTCCATTGCCACACTTTTCTAGCTGTTGATTCCTTTTCTGTATCCATAATTAAGATACGTTCTGGATAAATACGAACATGACCGCCAAAACCACTGTTAATCAAATCAGTAGCACGATCCTTAGCTTTTTGTAAGAAACTCGTTTCTAATCCGTCTAGATTATCTTGTATTCTATCTACTTTGTTAGCCACATCAGTAAATGACTCTTTATAGTTTCCTAATGTGATATCAATATATTCTTCGTTCAATGGATCGTATTTGTAAGATACAACTTTTGCCTTGACGTCAATTCCTTCGTCCAAATGTTGAACTGTTACTGTATCCCCCATATAAACACGTTGCAATACAGCTAAATCTTTATATTCTTCAGTTTGAGATAACTCCTGGAATTTAATTTTATATGTCGCTAAAGGTTGATCTACATGCTGATTATTGAACATCGCTATTGAAAGAGCCCGCAATTTGTTTAATGCATCCGGTAATGGTAATGCATCGTCGTCATTAGCAGCATCGCCTATTTTAGCTTTAACTTCAGGAAAATCGATCTTTCTAATTTTAGGATTAACATATTTATTAATCAGTGGACTAGTAACATACTTTTCTGGTAAAAGTAGTTCATTAGCTCCTTGTGGCATTATCTTTGTAATTGGACTTTGCCAATCAATATCCGCTTCATATCCTAATAAATCCTTTTTATGTTGGATTACAACACCGCGATCCCTACCGCGTCTAGCTAACATTCGAACGTTGAAATTGTCTCGTAATAGCTCACCACCCCAACGATTCAAGAATGAGTTATCTTGTCCATTATCCAATAAGAATTCTACAGGGTTTTTTCTAACTAATCGTGCGTTCGCGATGTTCTCAATATCGCTATAAAAATCAAATTTAGTTGGATATTGTAGAGCACCTTTAACTTGATCTAATGCACCCATCCCTGATTTACCAACAATATTGGTATCTTCCAAAAAATTATCTACCAAATCGTAGAAAATATGATAACAGAATACTTGTACTTCACCATTAGTTGGATGTGGATTTGCCACACGGAATAATTGATCACCATCAGGAGTTGGCGCCTTGATTAAATATTGTCCATCTATTTCTAATCCATGTGGAGCGAAAAGAGGATACTTAAACCTTAGTGTATAAACACCGTTCAAAATTTCCTCAATTTCAGCTTCATAGATATTATTATCAAGAATGCCTATACCGTTGTGGGTAAAGTCTGTTTCGTCTGGTTTATAAAGTGTAATCAAATGTATCGCCACCTTGTTTCAATATCAACCATATCAACGCTTCCTGTCCACGATATTGTATTTTCTCCTTCTTTAAATATAGGGAACTTCCCAACCATTTTGTCATTCATAGGAGTTGTATTGTAGTAGCATTCCATTAAATCAGAATCAACAATAACAAAAGGATTAACGTCTTTTACTTGGAATGAAATGCTATTAATCTGTATTGTTATATTTCCTGTTCCGTAAATCGTTAATTTCGGTAAAGAATGTAATGTACCTTGATTCATAATTGTAACGGGATTTGTTATTGTAATTGGCTGTTCAATAGCATATTCATAGGGATCGGACTTGAATGTAACTTGGAACTTCCCGTATTCCTCTATCTCGTTTTCAATATCACCGATTTCCACTGATTTGATCTTTCTATAAACGAAATCATCAGTAAAGGAAACGATTTTAGCGCTCATTATCCACGCTTTTATTTTTCTTAATAAAGGTTTGATATTTTCATCTTCGAGTAAATTAAACTCAACTGTAAACTCAACATCTTCATAACCTTTTTCCTTTGTTAAAGCACCGTTTTCTCTTCCGTCAATTTCAATAAATTCAACTTTCTTTTTAGCAGTTGGTATTTTAGGGCGCTCTACCATGCAAAGATGGTAGTTTTGCCCCAATTTATCATTTATTCGGATATCAAACACGGTTGGAACCTCCTTTTCCAACGTTTAACGATTGCCCTTTTTGAGCAAACCAATCATCAGCTTTTTGGAACATTTTATTCATGTCACTTTCATTTCTAACAGTAGTGTGGAAAGTAACTTCATTTGTGATTTGTTGTGGTTGAGGTTTCTGTTCTTTCTCTCTTGAATAATGTGTCGAAAGAGTTGTTCCTGCTAGTTCAGGAAGACCTTGGAGTATGCCAGGACTATACAAAGGACTGATATCTTCGCTAGCAAACATACTAAAACTACTCACGGTTTCAGGGACTAAAGATCGCGGCGCGGCTAAGCTATACGAAGAAGTTTTACCTATCCCGAAACTCGCAGGTCCAACTTCTTTTTTCTCTACTGTCATCGTTTTCGGAAGGATACTCCAACTATTCCACCATCTTTTCACTTTATCCCAAGCGCTAAGAATGTTTCCTGAACTCGTATCCACTTGATCTTCTAAGTCTTTATAAGAATTTTTTAATTTATCTATACCTTCTCTTTTTGTCGCTTCGGCTTTGCTTTTAACTTCTCTATATTCTTTGTTAGCTTCGTCAATCATTTTGTTTGCTGTTCCTTCGGCAGAGCTCCCTAATTCTCGTTTCATTTCTTCAGCCGCTCGGACTCTGTCGTCTCGAGTTTTTTTTGCTTTATCAATAACTTCATTCTTTTCTTTTTCCATCTTCGTGACAGCGTCACTCAACATTTCGGCGGTAACTCTTTCTTTGCTATTCTTTAAGTTATTCATAATAACTTCTTGTTCTGTTTTATTTTTAGATAGCGCCGATATAGCCTGTTGGTCAGCGACTTCGCGTAATCCTTGGATTTGTTTATTTTCGTCAGCTGTCAAAGCACGTTTTTCTTCTTTGGCTCTATTCCAAATTTCTACAATTTTATCATTAGCAGCTTGAGTTTTTGCTTTTTCCATTTCGTAATGATCTGTATACATCTTTGATATATTAGCTTGTTCTTCTGCAGTTATTGTTTTCATTCCCATGAATGCTTCTTGTGTTTTTTGAATTTCAGCATTCTTCTTCTCTTCGAATTTACTAACAACTTGATTTTTCATATCTTCATATTTTTGAATAATAGGAGGAAGATTCTCATCAGTAATAACTTGTTGTTGTGCGAACATTTCCATAGCGACAGTACCGGCTTGTTGGGACATTTCCATATAAGAACCAACAACCTTCTTAGTGCTTTTGGATATTTTATCCACACTTTGCACTGTACCATCAGCAGCTACATTTACGCGATCTTTAAATAAATCTACAGCTGGTATCGCCTCTTCATTTAAAGCGGTGTATATAGCGTATCCTGCTGCCCCAATCGCTGCTGCTCCCGCTAACCAAGGAGCAATTGCTAAAGCTGCAGTTCCTAACGCCGCTCCTAGACCTCCTGTAGCAACTCCTGCCGCCCCGACGCCTGCTGTTGTCAAACCTAACGCTGTACATAAACCTCCTAAAGATGTTACAAGTCCTCCTATAGTCGTTATTATCGGACCCAAAATCATGAGTATTGGACCTAAGACTACAGCTAAACTTCCAATTATAGCTATAGTTTTTTTAGCTTCAGGAGAGAGTCCAGAGAAAGCGTTAGATAAAGATTCGACGGCTGATTTTACAATCGGCAAAACTTGTTCCGCTAAATCCAAGAAAACTTCTCCTAAAGGTTCCAACGCTTTTTGCATTTCACGATAAAGAGATAATGCTTTCTTTCCGAATGCTTCTTCTTGTGTCATTACAAGGTCTTTCATTTTTCCGTCTGTTCGTTCTAATTCGTCATTTGTATCTGTTAAACTGTAAACAACTTTGTTTCCTAAATCCTCAAATTTTACGCCGAATATAGAAACACCAAGTTGTGTAGCTTTAACTTGATCGTCCATTCCTTTTAGTTCACCGATAACAGCTTTGAATACGTCAGCAGCAGGACGTTTACCCGCTTCGAATTCTTTCCAAAGATTTTGTGTCCCTTTTGACATTTGCCCCATCGCGTCGGATACACCTTTAGAACCATCTTGCACACGGATACCGAATTCTTTAACTAAATCATTGACATAATCTAGATTGTACGCACCTGCATCTAATCCATTTTTTAAAATAGATAACATTTCTCCAGAAGTGAAACCGGCTTGTTTGAATAATGGTGTATATTCAGCTAAGTTGTCCGTAAACTCTCCCGATACATCCAAACCAGCTTGCAAACCAGCTGTTATGATATCTAAAGCTTTATCGCCAGTAACTCCATATTGCGTCATTAGAGCTGAAGCACCACGAGTTGTCTCGTTTAAATCTACATCGAAAGTTTCTGATAATGCCATAACGCCTTCTGTAACGCTTTGTAAATCTTCAAGTGGCACTTGCTTCATGTTTTGCCACACTCGCATCACAGCATCATCTACCTGGCGTAAATTATCACCCCAACCATGTATAAATACTTCTTCAGCTACTTTTCCCACATTCTCCGCACCTTTAGCTGTTAAACCTAAAGATGTTTGAATTTGTTTTGTAGAAGTATCGAAATCAGCAGCCCATTTACCAGTAACACCCATAACGCCAGCTAAAGCAGGAGTAACAGTGGTGCTTAAGTTAGAACCGATTTCCTTCGTCTTATCGCCAACTTCTTTTAATTTATTACCTGTTCGTTCGGCGACGTTTGCTTGTTCTCTTAACGATGTACTTGTTTGTTCAACTTCGTTTTTTAATCGCATTTCGGCAGTTCTAGCTTCATTTAACTTTGTTTCTAATTTGTTAACTTCAGCAGAATTCGTACCGTACGCGCTTTTTGCTGATTCTAGTTGTTGTTCTAGATTTTTAACTGATTTCGCACTTAGTTCTAGTTGTTGCTGCAAATGTCTTTGTTTCATTTCTAACTTTTCAGATTCAGAAATGCTGTTACCAAGTGCCACTCGTTCTTCTTCTAGTGCTGATTTCAATTTATTAGTCTCTGTTACTAATAGAGATTCAGCACGTTGTAATTCACTCAACTTTTGCTTTGACTTCGTAGATTCGCTATTTCGTTCCGCTTCAGCTTGTCTAGCTCGATCTAATGCTTGTGTCGTCAATTGAATCTTATTTGACATTTCAGCTTCAGCAATTTGAGCTTTTCTCATCGCTTCTTCAAGCTTTTTTACTTCTGTAGAATTTTCTCCCCACACTTGCTTCGCTCTTTGTAATTGTTGAGCCGTTTCTTGTGTCTTTCTTTTAGCTAGTTCATATTGTTTCTCCAGTGTGGATAGAGAATTTGCATGTTTATCGACTTCTGATCCAGTCAACTTCATTTGTGTTTGTGTCAACTTTAATTCTTGATTCAAGGCTCTATTTTCGCGGTTTATATCGTTAATATTCTTTTTATAATCCGTTGTATCAGCCCTAAACTTTATAACGGTTTCTTTTGAAGGTCCAGCCACTATTTTTCACCCTCTTTCTCCTGAAGGTAAGCTTTCCAACCTTCGTAAGCACTTTTGTTTTCTGCTATTCTTTGAACATCACGTAAAGGTAAATGCCAGAAGTCGTTTTCCGAAATTCCAAAAATAAATACGTATAGGCTATATAAGTCTACAACGTACTCAATTTCGAATTTTGGAAGTGTTAAGCCTTTTTTCCCGCTTTTTGTTGGAAACCTTTTGCCATGTTGTTTTTATCTTTTGGCTTTTTTAATACAGACCCAAAGATTTTGAACGCTTCTGTCATATCGACTTCATATTTTTGCATGAATGATTCAAAATTCATGTAATCAGAAACGTTCGCTTGACGATAAGCTGCATAAACAACACAGAATGTATCTAACAAATCAACGTTCCCTGCGCCGCCCCGTGTATCTAATAAAGTACTTAAAAACGATTTTCCAATAACACCCTCTTTTTCTAGATTAAATAGCGTCCACGCAGTTAAATTAGGGTTAATTTTTACTACTTCACCATCGGCTAATGTAATTTCGTTTGTCATTATAAAGCCCTCCTTTTAGACAAAATTAAAGAGCGCTAACTAGAGCGCCCTAAGTATTTTTATATTTTTTTATTATTGAGTAACCGTCTTTTGTAGTTCAGCAGGATCGAAATTAGTTAACCATTTCGTTTGAACGTCTGTTGGTAAGTTAATACCCTCGTAATAGAATTTTCCATAAGCATCTGGTAAAGCTGTAATTTCTAATTCGAATTCAGCTAATTCATCCGCTCCATTTTCAATACTCTTAACGAATCCAGTAGCAGCAGAACATGCAGGGAACGCAATCAAACGGTTGTTTTCTTCAAATGTGTCGTATTCTTCAGCGACAAACGCGAAATCTTTCCCCACACTGTCGATGCCGTAAGAGTAAACGTTATCAATCAAACCGTCATTTTTAAGCCCGAAAATGTCACGAGCAACTTTCAGTTCCATATGACCGGAAATTTTAACCGTTACTTGTGTTGGTTTAGATTTTTTCTTTTTAGTTACACCGCCGCAAATTTTTGCGATTGATTTGATTTCCGTTTCTGCATCTAATTTACCGATACATCCGAAAGGGCTTGTTACTGATTCACCTTTAAAAAGTAAACTTGCGTTCTTAATCTCGACGGCATCAAATACGTCAATAGTAGTTGTAGGCATTTAATTTCCTCCTAATGTTTTATTAATTTCTTCTATCAAAGCCTTATTAAGCTCTTCAACAGATTTGTTTGTTTCTCTATCCACACCGCGCTCCATAAACAACTCGGGTTTATTACCTTTACTCTTACCGACGCCTAAATCTGGGAAAACTAGATATGCGTATTTAACTTTCGGCTTTAGGGTTAATGTTAAGTTTTCTTTTAAAGTTCCTTGAATAGATTTAGATAGTTTGGCATGCGGTTTCTTTCTATCTGAAATAGGGATTAATCCCAGGATAGACTTTTGCATAATAGGTGATATTTTCTTTTTTAACTCTTCATTAATGATTTTCTCTGCAACGTTTGGTAATCGCTCAATATTCCTTTGATACGCTTCAAATTGCGCCGAATCAACGCTAAACTTAGCAGACAAGTTTGATATTCCTCGTCAATTCAAATGTGAGTACATCCACAAAGAATTCAGTATCTTTCTTTTTCATTCTGTCTTTGAGCGATTTATTGCAAGTGTGGCCAGTTTTAGAAAGGCTGCCCATGAATTCCAATTGTAGAATGTCCAAGTCTTCTCTATTTTCCGAGAAGAAATAAACAGTAACTTCTTGGTTGTAATTTGTAGCGCCTGTCCTTTCGAATCCGCCAGTTTCAAACACCACATGATTAATTGTGGATAGATTAGCTTCATCTTCTTGTACAATGTCCTGGTAAACTTGAGCGCCACTGAAGAATGATTCTAAGTGCTCAACCAATTTAAGATTGTACTTTTCAATAAGTTCATTCAGTGTCATCAAGACCACCAACCTTTTGTAGATATAAATACATACTGTTTTTAAAACGATCAGCTTTAATAATGCTGTAAGAAACGCCACGCAATTTGAGAGTTAGGTTGTCCACATCCTTTTTCTTAAATATAGGAGCATACAACGTTTCAATCTTCATATCTAACTGTTTCCCCACACTATTCACTAGCTGTATATCAATCTCACGACACGAAAGTTCCGAAAATCTAAGTTTAATAATCTCGACATTTTCACGTCCGATTACTTTTTTAGCACTATTTCGAATCGTTTTTTTCTCCTTAACACTAATAAATCCGTCGTTAAATGTTTTTCTATGCTGTTCAACCACCATTGTTCTTTTTCCTCTCATCGATTGCGACATGTAATATCAATCGTGAAAGTGGTTGCCTGAAGTTACTTTCGAAACTATCCAACGCATTGTTGTATTCATAACGAATACGGTTAATAACTAGCTCTCTTGCGGATAAATTGACGGTAAGATCAAGTTCAGCACCTACTAAATCATTAATAAAGTAAATGGAACGATCTATAAGCTTTATGATGTCCCTGTCTTCTTCATCCCAAGTGATTGCTAGTGCATGTTTTACATCTTCTAACAAATCAAAAGGCGACTGTAACGTCGCCTGTGATTGATTGTCACTCATAAAGGATCACTCCTTATTTTCCTTCAGGTGGTGTCACTGGAACATTTGGATCAACTAAACCAGTAATATCGTAAACTAGGAATGAATCATTACGATCCGCGCGACCGTTAGCATACATTTTAGCGATATATAAATCTTCATCTTCGATAGCACGTGTTTGGTCGTACACATCTAGACGTTGTGCGCCGCCTAATCCTAAGAAGTAATCTTTCGCCATACCTACAACCATTTTTCCTTTTGGAACAGCGTTAGATTTAACGATTGAACCTGGAATTGGAAGAACATTGTAAGTATAAGTTCCATCAGCGTTAGGACGTGTAGTGTAGCCGTAAATCTTAGCCCAGTAATCAACTGGATTCACGATAAGCATTACATTGTCAGGGTTACGTTTACCGTCACGAGTAAGTAATGCCATGATGTTACCTAAAGTGTAAGGAGAAAGGTCTTTTAGAACGCCTGTTACAGCTTTATCAGCATTTTCACCGTTAGCAACATTCAATAAATCTTTCATCATACCGATAGGTTGATCTTTACCAGTACCACGAACAATTGCTACTTCTAAAGCGATTTTTAAGGATTCAACTAATACAGTGCGAACATAACGGTCTAACCAAACTGGACCTAAATCAAGCATTGCTTTACATACTGGCATGAAAGCAGATAGTTTGTATTGGTTCATGTTAATTGTTTCGAAACCTTCGTCTAAAAGTTCTTTATGAGCAGCACATAATTTGCCCCAGAACGCTGTTTGAATATCACCTTTTTTAAGAATCCATTCAGTTAAAGCGCCAACGTTTACAAAGTTAATTTTTGAAAGTAATTCGTGAGATTGAACTAAATCTTCAAATACTCTTTCGATAACAGTTGGCGGAACTAATGCTTCAGTACCAGCAAAAGAGTTACCTGCAATTACTTCATTGTAGTATTTCGTTTCTTGACTAGTTAAAGCACGCCCACCACGAGCAGCCAAGACAGCTTGATCACTAGATTGTACGGATGCTTGTGCTAAAATTTTATCTTGAATACCTTGAGCGAATGCAACTAACGCATTGTCCACTTCTTCAGCTGAACCAGATGCTAAAATCTTGCTTAAATTTTGTTCATTTTCAATTTTCGATTCTAAGTCTTTACCCATTGTAAAGTACCTCCTATAGTTTGATAGATTTTAATAATGAAGCCATAAATTTTGCTGATTTCTCAGCGTTTTGAATACGTTTGTCACCTTCATTTTCGATAGGTGCTTCTTCTTCGGATTCTTCAATAACTGGTTCTTCGTTGTCCACACTATCTACTGAATCAACGATTTCATCACAGAAACCATAAGACTTGGCCGTTTCAGCAGTCATGTAAGTTTCGTTATCGAGTAATGCTTCTAATTCGTGAAATTCGCCGTTAAAACGATTTCTATACGATTGGATCAAAGCGTCATCAACATCGCGTAACATTTTTGCTTGCTTTTCTAACGAATCAGCATTACCGTACGCATAAGTTGAGGCCCTATGAACCATCATTGTTGTATTAGATGGCATGATAATTTTGTCAGCGCCCATTGCGATTAATGAAGCGGCTGAAGCGGCTAAACCATCGACTACAGCAGTTACTTTCGCTTTGTGGCTTCTTAAGTAGTTGCAAATTGCGATACCTTCAAATGCATCACCGCCGCCGGAATGAATGTGTAATTCGATTTCGTCAGCGTCGATATTGTCGAACATTTCGCGCGTTTTCCTTGCGTTAATGTCACCCCACCAACCAGCGCCAACGGTTCCATGCATATAAGCAACAACCTTTTTACTTTCAGAATCACTCTTGTTGTCCATCATCAGAAATTTCGGTTGGATCTTCTCCATTTTCATCACTCTCACCTCCTTTTAAGTTGCCACTTATTTCAGCTCTTTCGTAGTTCTTAGTGACATAACGTTTATTAGCCCAGTCTTCATTGATTAATTCGCCACCTAAACGCTCGATCACATCGTTAATACTAAGACCACCAACGGCGAATAGTTTGTCCACAGCATTAGCGAACTTGGTTAGATCAAACAATTTAAAGTTTTTCATGTCGAACTTGATGTAAGTTTTAGCTAGAAATTGATCTCTAGTAAACATTTTACGGTTGTATTCACCCGCAATCATTTCACCGATAGGACGAACAGCGAATAATATAAAATTGTCAAGGTCACCAGTTGGGTTACCAGAAGTAGAGATACCACCTTCACTTATGCCACTCAACAATGATGGCGGAATGTGGAAAGCAGAAGCTACAAAATCTAGCATATCTTTTGCAAGATTTTTAATATCTCGTGTGTCCATCTTTTGTAAGTCTTTGCTTTGATCTTCTAAATTAACTTGTTCGGGCAGGAATAAAACAGAAGCAAGTTTTTCAGGATTTGTATAGTCTCTCATTTTCTCCTCAAAAAGTGCTTGCGCCGCTTTTCCGTTCTCGTCCGTTAAAGAATTCATGAAACGACCTTTCATTAAAAATCTAAGTCTTCCATTCCCTCTATAATCAGACATAGCTTTTGCTAATAATGTTCCGTATGAGTTATACAAGCTATCAATAACTTGATTAATAGACTCCTTCGAAAGCACGAAATATAAAACTTCTGATTCTTTGTAAGTCTTACTTAGCAATTCGCCGTTGATTGAGACCGTTTTGTAAGTAAACTCTTTTAAACCATTCGTAGTTTCGCGATAAAAAGAATCTGCCACCCACAATTCATTGCCTATTGGAATGACTAACGCTTCATTTTCGTAAACAAGGTTATACACAACTTTCGTCCAGAATTCATGAGCGCTTTCGTTTTTGTTAGGTGATACATTCAATTGATAGTAGTTCAAACTTCTTTTTAATTTGCCATCCCTGTAAGATTCAAAGTCACATGCCACTAAAGCGCGCGCGATTAAATCAATAGCGGCGTTAACATACAGTTTTTTATAAGCTATTTCCGCTTTTAACTGTATTGTTTGGCAATCCGGGTCTGGAATTTCGCTAGTTCCGCCACTGAAAAACGTTCTTACTATGTTTCTAATCCCCATTTCTTCACCTCCCTTAGTTAAAATGACCATACTTGCATATCATTAATATCAATTGCATAGTCTTCTAGATCACCATCGAAATTGAGAGCGTGTGTGAATGCAAAAAACCCGTCAGTTTTTCTTTTGACAGGGTCGATTTTTTTATATTCTTTTGATCCATTACCTAATTCATCCACATAAATATTCCCACAATACCAACGCATGACAGGATCATCATGGAAAACAATATTATGATTGATAAACAAATGTTGAATAAGTGGATCTAACATGGCATGAATGTACTGCCCACGCCTTACAACTTGCACGCGGTCATTGAATCCCGCTTGTTCTAATAAAGGTTTCAAAATAACAGAACGAAATTTATCAATTGCTAAATATTTAATACTGTAAGTTTTCGCTTTTTCTAAAAACCAATTGATAACACGTTTAGGTTCAATTTCTTTATCGTAGACGATGGTGAAGAGTCCTTTTTCCACACCAATATCAATAATATCTTGGTTAATATCCTGCATTTTTAACGCCTGATGCCATATGAAAGTGTGGTGAATCCAATAGCGCTTCCCATCTCGTTTAAATAGCAAACCGACGCTGCAGAAGTCGCGTAATTCTGCGTAATCCACACCGCCAATACATTCATATTTGTGTAAATCATCAGGTAAAGGTTGATCTGTCGCAAGAATATCCTCATAAGTAGCGATTTTATGTTGGAATAGCTGCTTCGGAATGTTCATACGCTTTGTCATGAATTCAACATGCATTGGAATGTTAGTTTGGCAATCGGCCCATTCCTCTTTCATCGTTTCGAATAATTCCGTGTTATCTCTAATAGAAGGATTGGCTTTTTCCCAGTTTGCAATATCTTCGACTTCTTCTTCAGAGTCTAATTTGCAGATGAAGGGGAAAATCTTACTATTTTCAACTTCTCCGCTTAGAACCATTCGTGACTTTTCTTTCATGTCATCCAAAACGCCACCACGGACATATCCATCCGTTGTTAAATAGAAAGTTCGGCCATCTTTAACTTTACCGAGCGCCGAACGAAATACTTTAATTGATGCATAGTCTTCATATTCGTGGATTTCATCGAACCAAACTGATCCAGGACGCAAACCATCTTTTGTTCTAGCATTAGAAGTATTATATTTTAAATGTGATTTGTTCTTTTTATGTTCAATTAACACTTTAGTTGTATTGAACGACTTCTTCAAAACACTATTTTTAGGGTTGTCAATCACATTTCGAACATCTTGAAATGTAGTTTTTGCTTGTTGTTCAGAAGTTGCTACCCATTCGATATGATAATTATCAATTCCGAACTGTTTGGACATCATATAAAAATTATGCCAACCACCATAGCCATTTTTACCGCCACCACGACCCATTAAAATTAAAATCTGATTCCAAACTAAACGGTCGTTATCTTTGTATCTAACTCCATATACGCAAGCATTAACAAATCTTTGCCAAGCGTAAAGTTTGAAAGGGAAATATGGCTCTGGAATTTTAACACTGTCCTCAATAGCTTTTGCATCAATATAAACATTTGGATCATCTAAAGTTTTTCGAACTAAGGCCATTAATTGTTTTTGCTCTTTGCATGACCTTATCTCTCCGCTTTCCACACTATACATGTACTCGCTAATGTACGGGTGATATTTATAAGGAAGATTAGACTTCTGCTTCATCGTCATCCTCCTCACTTACCGCTTTAAGGCCAAGTTCATTAAGAATCTTTAACATTTGCGTATTGGTCTTATTCAACTCATTAATGCTATCGTTTTTCTTCATAAAACCATTAGCACCTAAAATTGAAACGCCGCGGTCTTTCACATCAGCTATCAATTTATTTTTTATATCCCAAAATGACATATAATCTTCTACTAAGTCCATAAAATGAGCGTGTATGATACCGTTTGTGCCAAGTTGTTCATATAAATCATCTCTTATTTTATTTCTCAGCGTTTTTTCTCTGCTCTTTTGAAGCTTTGCAACCTTTTCTGAAACATTTTTTAGACCTTTTTCATTTATCATGTCTTCCCAATAACGGCTACGCCATGATTTAACAGTGCTAACAGATACGCTATATTTATTCGCAATATCCTTGTATTTAACGCCTTCTAAGAAATCTTTGAAAGCTAATTTATATTTACTTTGTTTTCCGCTCACAATATCATCACCCCGCTTTTTTATTAGATTTTTTCGAAGATTAACTTTAAAAACATTACTTAAAAGAACGAAAATAGTCTTGTATATTTTTACTTAGCAGGAAACAATATCAACTGCATAATGATTACAAATACATATCAAAAATTTTCACCATCCAAGTGAAGTGGTGGTGTTTTTTTGCGATTTTTTCTGTCTCACGCGCGGAAAGCAAAAAATAAAAAGACAAATCTCCCCCCCGCGTTGCTCGGTCCCCCAGCAAAATTGTTTCTATATTTTACCCGGGGGGTGTCTCAGGAAATTTATCTCAAATTATTTTATAGCTAAACCAAAGAATAGCTCAGCATATTCAATAACAATGTGAGCTTCTGTTAAATTCATATTTAGATAATGTTCTAGCCAATGTTCACGTAAACTTTTCTTTACAGTTTCAAGTGTAGTCTTCTCACATGCTCTTGGATTACATATGTGACGTATCTGTTTGTATGTTGTGTAGATGTCACGTTGAAACTGTTTGAATATATCTAAAGCGCGTTCATCATCTGTTCCATCTTTCATTAATGTCTTGATGAATTGTAAGTCATATATGTTACCTTGTATCGTTAGGCTGTCCACACTTACCACCTCTCTTCATCTACTATCGTGCAACGCTTCTTCACTATGTTCTTCTCTTTGCCATGTTCTTTGTTATGGCATTGAATGCATAGTGTTTCTAGGTTGCTTAATGTATAAGCTAAGTCTGGTCTGTCACGTAACTCCTTGATGTGATGGACGTTACGACCCTTGCTATACTTACCTTTGCGTTTGCACTCTTGACATTCGCTGTTGTCTCGCTCGAGCGCCTTAATCCTAATGTTCCTTCTCCAGTAAGGATGCTTATAGAATTTAATGATATTGTCTTGCTCGTATAGTTTATTGATCTCTTGTATTGTTAGAGGTTGCATGAACTATCCCCACCTCTCTTTTAATTTCGATTTATCAATCACCCAAGTCTTACCGATTTTCTTTGCTACAATCTTTCCTTGAGCGCATAAGTTCTTAACATGACCAGATGATACATTAAGGAGTGATGCAGCTTCGTTTACACCAATTACATTGTGTAAGTTGCTATCCATCTATCCTCACTCCTTATCATTCTTTGATATCCATGTTAAAAGTAACTTCTATTTCGTTACCTAATACAGGTTTGCTCACGTCTACTAATTTAAAATTGGCATTCAATAACATATTTTTCATTTCCATAAACGTCGCCTGTTCTATATTATCTGTTGGATTGTAAGTAATAACTGTTCTTGTCTCTACTTTCATTTACACTCTTCCTCCTCCAAAATAAAAAGCACCCGAATGGATGCTTTGTGATTAATTATTTGTTTACGCTTCAATTACGGTAAATGAAGTTTTATTCTTCTCCCAATCACCTAATGTCGTTATATTCATCTGCTGCAGCAATATTAAGTAACTGGAAGAAGAGCAAAAGCTCTCCTTATTAACGGTAACATTTAATCAGTACCATCTGCTGGTTTCGGATTTTATGTGCCGCCATTATGAAGCCGTTTAGAATTTTTGAAACAACATAGTGAGTCATGTTTTCCGCCACTTCTCACAATACAAATATATCACGTGAATTCCAAAACAACCGGCACATTTCCTGCCAAAAAGCGGTCACGACTCTGCCACTTATTTTTATATTCTTCTCTTATGTATTTTTATCTTAATGAGTTACCCATATCTTATATTGTGTGTAACTGACCCCTTCGCCAAATCCCTTGATATCATTGACTTAATTAAACTGACCCTTTTGAGTTACACAGTACAAAATTTATGAGTAACTGTATAGATTTAAAAAGAAAAAGCAATGCTTAGATTTTAAATCTAGTCATTGCTTTATCCATTGCATCTTGGTTTACCCCTATATAACGCAATGTGACCTTCTCTGACGAATGATTGAATATCTCCATGAGTAATGCTATGTTTTTTGTTTGCATGTACATATGATAGCCGTACGTCTTTCTCAGCGTATGTGTTCCTATTTCGTCTAATCCAAACTCCGCCGCTGCTTCACTTAATATCTTATATGCCATGCTACGACCGATTGGACGATTTCTACCTTGTCTACTTTTCAATAGGTACTCATTATCTTCTCTTTCTTCAATAAACCATTTAAGTTCTCTTTTCAATGCTGCAGTAATTTGTATTCGTTTCTGTTTTCCTGTCTTCTTTTCTCTCATCGATATATGACTACCTTTGACATCTCCTACCTTCAATTTCAAAATGTCAGAGATTCTTAAGCCTGTATTGATTCCCATAATGAAGAGAATGTAATTACGTAAGCTCTTCTCCTTAAAATAATCTTTTAGCTGCTGTATTTTCTCTGGATCACGTATCGGCTGAACAAAATTCATTATTCATTACCTCCAGTTTCTTCAGTCTCATAAACTTCTAATCTAAGAGCAAAAGCAAGTTTATAAAACACTCTAGCCTTAACGCGTCGATAAGTACGCTCACTCATGCCAAGTTCGTTATATACAATATAATCGCATACATCTTCATCTTCTAAATAACGCTTAATAATAATGTTTCTTTGGTCCTTTCCAGCACGCCCATTGCCTAAACGACTAAGAAACTGGTCAATGCGAAATGACGTTTGCTTAATCCACTCTTCTCGTTTACTTTGCTGTATATTAGCCATTGCGACATCTTCTAATGGCTTTCCTACATCATTTGTAGGTCCGTGATATCTAATTTCATAAGAAGGAGTGACTTTCATTTCTTCACGCATCATTCCAAACTGTCTATATAAACGTACGCTTTCCAGAACACCTTCTAATTTTTTCTGCGTTGCTGCTCTATCGATTTTTGGTAAGAAAGATAATTGTTTAGTCATGTAAGACCACTCCTCTTTATTTTTATATTACTTTTGTCTTAATGCACCACGTCTTCGTTCATATCGTGGTCCACGAATTCCCATTAAATCTTCAATGTCACGAGTACTTAATTTTTCTTTTCTTTTTTTCTGTTTTTTCTTCTTTCCTTGCTTGGATTGCTTTTTCCATTCACGTAATTGATCTCTTAGTGCCTTCATTTCCCCATCTCCCTTTTCAAAATAAAAAAGACACCTATTCCTAAAACAGCCTTAATTGCCGCTTTAATGAATTGGTGTCCTCTAGTTTTCTAGCCGGACTATATTCTGTTTGCTTTACTTTAAAATGCCAGCTTGTACAAAGATGTTTCTCCAAGCTTTATTAACTTGATACTTCTCCACCTCTTTTGTGCGACGAGCAATTGCTTTTCTGATTTTTCTTTTCTTCAAAGCTTTCATTCTCCTAACCTCACTTTCTATTCTTCAACGTAATACTGCCTCATCCAATACACACACAGTATTATGGCAGCTATATCCCAAAGTGAATCTAAATAATTTTGTAATAAAAACTGATTTGCAACCTCTAATCCATTCTCGATAGCCGTTATCGTGAACAGCATTGCTGACCATTTATTAACTTGACCATTATCAATTACAAGTACAATAGCTATCAAAAGTGTCGCTCCACCTAACGTGTCTGCTACATCCCACCATTTCTGCTGTATTACTGCTATAATTGCTAATCCCACATTAAGTGCGATAAGTAACGAGAATAAATGTTTATAAATCTTGTTATTTGGTAACATGTTTTTCTCACTTTCTATTCAAAGGATTATTTTGTTCTAAATTTTCCGCCCTCGTTTTTCTCGAAGTAATTGGTAATTACGTATAATGACGCCCTTAACGTTATTTCTTTCCTCTATATCATTGGCGATTGCAAATATCATATTTCTGTTCATTTTCTTAGTGATCGTTATTGTAGCGCTACTCTCATACTCACTTTTGTCTTTTTCATCATAAAAAGTGTAATTAATAAAATACTCACAATATCTTGCTCTCATTTCCCTCTACCTCCTTTTTAGTATCGAAAAGAAATATAACTCGGATCTACCACACTAGTTACAAATGATTTGCTATAAAAATACTTTGATTTAACATGAAATGTTCTGCATAGTACTTGTATTTGATTAAACGATGGGATAATTCTTGACCGCTCTATCTCAATCAACTTATTAATATCAACCTCTAACAATTCAGCAACTTGTCCTTGAGTCATTCCGAATAAATGCCGAAGTTCCGTTAACTTCTCACCGTTAAAATTACTCACAATATTTCGGTCCCTTCTGAATAAAACTCAATATTTCGTTAACACTATAGGTGAGGAATTTTTACATACCCGTTAATTCCTCCCTTTTTTTAAGGGTTGGGCAGTTAGTTTCCGCTAGCTGTCCTTTATTCATTTGAATAATTAGCATAACTTTGTGCATACTATCTATAAGCTGCTTTCTTAACAGTGTTGGCAGCCCGGAATCTTTTGTCAAAAGGAGTAGTTAGCTTTTGCTAGCTGCTCTTTTATTTTTTTTACAACATCTTTTGGGCAAGCACGTAAAATGTATGGCAATTCTCCTGTTTTAGATAAACCAAAGTCCCCTAATCTCGATACCATTACCACGGTATATTCTTCTCCTTTATAGAAAACTTTTTCACCTTTTAAAATACCGTTATAACCAACTATCCTGTTGTATCCATACATTGTTACACCTTTTAATTTCTTATCAAGTTCAATCATTGCAATTGTCTTAATACCATCATTATTCTCTTCTGCTTCATGCCACTTTATATCTTCCAATCTTTATTCCCCCTTGAATAAAGCCCAAAATCTTGGCCATACTATAAATAACACTTAATGATTGAACTTTCTTCTTAACGTTTCTTTCGTAGAGCAGTTAGCCTTTGCTAGCTGCTCTTTTATATTCCTGTAATTCCTTCTCGAGTCTTTCAATATGTTCATCCCTTATTTGAACATCATCTTTTAAAAACTCAATTTCCTCTTTAAGTTTCATCCGTTCGTTAAACAATTGGCGATATTCGTGTATAGATGAATCACGACTTGCTCTAAGAAGCCCAATTTCTTTATTCCTCTGTTTAAGCTGCTTTACAGCATGATCGAAATCAGCTTTTAATAATTGATACTTTGTAGAGCCTTTCATCCTAGCACCTCATTTCTCTACAAAATGAAATTTTTATTCTAATTGGCTATTTGTTCATATTCGTCAGCAAACATAAAGATATATCCACCGCTTGTCCGTGATTTATGATTGCAATTGTCTAGTACCGCTTGATAAGAAAGATAACTTTTCCTTCCGGCTTCTCTTGCAGACCTAAATTCTCCAATAATTTCTTTTGTATTCATATCCAATTGAACAACTGGTTTACTACGAGATCTAAAACCTGTTAACTTACCTAATTTTTCTTTTGAAATGTATTCTAGATTTCCAACAAAGGTATCTGTCTTTATCCCGTTCTTATATCTGACTGACTCTCCTTGTTTTGGAGCGCCAAGGAAATGCGCAGCGACTAATTGAGCTATTATATAATTCTTGTACACGCCTTTATATTTCACCTTAATTTCTAAGTATCCGCTCTTCTTTTTAAGTATCGGGAGAAGGAACCATATCTTCTTCTTACCTATTCGCTTGAACCTGCCGTAATTAGAAATGAGAAATGTATCATCAGACCCTTTAATCGTTTTCCAAGTTTCGTTATGATACTTTTCCTTTTCATACCATTCTCGCCTCTGCTGCACTGTCAAATCATCTTTAGCAAGATAGCAGCCAATACTCCTAATCCTCTTCCCTTTGCTTCGCGCACTCATAAGAGAACCTTTCATCATTCCTGTTAATTCAACTAAATATTCATAAGTAGTTTCAGATAATATATTTGTTTTAGGATCATATAAAAGGACCATCCTATCCCTCCTTTCTCTCCAAAATGAAGTTTTTATTTAGTTCTTTTTCACTTCCACATAATATTTTTAATTCTGCTTATAATATAGCTGTAACTTAAAGTTACATATCATTTACTTGTAGGGCCTAAATTTCTTTTGTACAACGAGCAGTTAGTTTTATTAACTAGCTGCTTAGTTGTGCTTAATGAAATTTTTTTGCTTTCTTACATAACTTTTTCACTTCTGCTCATACTATAGTTGTAACCTTTAGTTACAATGTATTGTGGGTATTGTTCTTGTTGGACGATAAAGCAGTTAGTTCATTGAGCTAGCTGCTTTATCATTTAAAATAAACATTACCATTTACTAAGTACAAAATAGCGTTTTTATAAGAAATTAGTCATTCCATCTAAAATGAATGTAATGTTCGTAGTACGATCCGTTTATCAAAAGGTACTTCCTTTCTTCTTTTATAAATTCAACTTTCACACCATCCAACAATTCTTGTAATTTTTCTATGAATATTTTTGAATGCATAATATGCTTATCTGGATTATCATTGTGAATTTTATATTTATTACCTGAATATCCTTTTGCAGCACTTTCGATTATTGCCGCTTCCATTTCTTCTGCAAATTCCAGTGCCTTTTCATCGATGGCTTTTTCTTGAATTTCTTTCAAATTCACCACTAAGGACATTTTCATTCTCCCTTTCTTTCAAATAACGACTTTGTTTTAATTAATTCCTTGCAATGCTTGCATTAGCCCAAAATACAGCTTCTTCAAGTTTTGTTAAAGCTAACGACTTTTCACGACTATTCGGGCATGTTCCATCAATTAAATTTGCAAAATGCAAAGCTTCATTTCTAATATCTACAAACTTCTCTGTTTGTCCCTCTTTAGGCGGATGGTAAGTAAAATTCTTTTTAATTTGTTCTTTCATGATTTTTAGCTCCTTTATCAGAAAACTTATAGCCAACTTTACGCATTAATGAAATTTTATTATTAGCTAAATACTTAAATTTCTTGTGACCCATTTTAACCATTTGTCTATTTCTTGTATGTCTCAACCGCTCCATTCCCCTCCAAAATAAGAATTTTGTTTAGTATTCTGTCGAAGCAATGATACATGGATTTGTAATATTATCCCGCTTTATTACCCATTCGAATGACCTTAAAACACACGTTTCTCCACCTCTATGAATTACTGGTTCGATTGTGGCTACTCGTTGTTCTTCGTCAGGTAATTCATCAATGCTGATATGCATTTTGTCTTTCAAACTAACTTCCCCAACAAAATATTCTTCAATTTCCTCCCGATCTATGAATTCCTCATAAAAGTTTTTCGCTTCCTCTTCGTTCTTTGCAGCTACCCAATCGTAATCATTCATTTTAAAAACTTTCATCAGTAGCTCTGGATTCTCATAAACATTTCCTACGACTTCACATTCTTCTGAAACCCAATCAATGTCCTCGTCAATTGGGCTATCCCCTAAATAAAACGAACAATTGCCATACGTTACTTTCCAATGACTATAAGTGGTCGCGGTGTTTTCTGGTGTTTCATACAGTGTAGGTCCTTTTAAAATGTCACCTACATAAATTTCTTTGCCGTTTTTATCCTTTATTCCCGTGTATGGTAACAATGGAGAATAATATTGATCTTCTTTCCCGCCATTCTTCAAAGTGTCTTTTAAGCTATCAAAGTTCAAAATTTCTTCCCAGCTGTACATGATTCGATTTTCTTTACCATATATCCGATATTTAATTTCATTCATATCTCATTCTCCTTTTCTGCCAAATAACTATTTTGTTTTGTTTTTTGACTGTTCAAATGCTTTTTTCTCACAATCTACACATGCTACAATGTCGCCACCTTCATCAAATTGATATATAGACTTTTCTTCAATATCCTTATTTAAAAAGCAAATATCACAATTAAATTGCTGTTTCTTATCCACTAATTCGTCATTGATTTTCTTAGTTAGTTTTACCGTTCCAATATCCTCGTAAGGCTGAGCAATATATCCTTTATCATGTAGAGCTTTAACTACTTCTTGCATATCCTTCCAAGCTTCTGTACCTTGACCGAATTTAATAGTAACCGTATTCATTTTTCATTCCCCTTTACGAATATTCTTTTCCACATTACACATACTATCTACAAGTCATTTCCCATGACTACACTCTTTCAAAACGGAGCTTGTTCCTCCGTACTGTTTTAGATCGCGGCAGGTAACTTAGTCAATTACCTGCCATTTTCTATTCAAATAACGCTTTTGTTTGGTTTTACTCCTCATCCCAGCGTTCCACTTTACCTCTTGTATAAGACCAAACACCATTCTTTTGTAGTGTTTCTAATTCGATTTCTACTGGAGCATAGTCATCATCTAAATGCTGACTAATAAAATCTTCAGCTACCTCTTTTGTTGGTAAGAAACAAGTTGCGCTTAAATCCATTGTGTCTTCTTCTTTTGCAAAGTCATAAAAAACTTCATCTTGATAAAAATAAGCAAGTGCCCAAAATTTCATCTCTCATTCTCCTTTTTTATACAAATAACTTTGTAAACACTTAAATGCGTGTTTCATATAGCCCTCTAATGGTATTTTTAATTCACGACATAGCGTATATCCTAAACGCCAAGCTATAACTTCTTTTTGGACTCTATATTTTTTGTTTCTTTTATACTTTTGAAAATCCAACGACTCATTCCTAAAATCAATACAGTGACCAATTTCATGAGCGAAACTATAAATAGTTTGTAAATCCAATTCATTTTCTTTCCTGTTTATAAAAATTACATAATAAGGATCATGACAAGCTTTATTTGAATTAGAACCTCCAGTGAAAACTACTCTATATCTTAATTTACTTGCTTCGTTTTTTAACTTTTCTTTATAACTGCATAATTGATTATCAGTTAGGTACATATAATCACACCCGCTTTGTTATAAAATTCAAATTTGGTCTTTATCAAAAACTTCAATATCATGTAAAACCTGCGTAAAGATTACGTTGATCCAGCCTATCTACCCAATAAACGTTATATAATGAACTTGCAAATACCCGATTTGCACAATACTTACTTTCCATACGACTTATGCTTGAGTGCTAGGAGTATTCCATTTTACGAATCTCATCCTCTACTACATCGAGTTCACTTTGCACCTGCACCGCAGTTTCTTTCTTCACGCAATCCCTCCTACAGTCCTAATTCGTTCATAAGCTTGCCTTCATCAAAACCATAAATGAACTTACCGTTTTCGAATTCAAAAGTAGGAGCTGTTTGTATTCCTAAAATTTCTTGGTGCGCCTTACCTTCAGGTGTCTCTAGATTAATTTCTGTAATCTCGACTTCTACTGGACAAGATGCGAATAACATCTTAGCTCTCATACAATTAGGACAATTATTTTTCGTGAACATAGTGATCTTAGTTGCCATTCTTATTACCTCTTTCCGCTTCTTGTTTTCTGTAAAACTCTTTAATCGCTTCTTCCCAATACGTGTAGTTACAGCTTGTCATTACTTTTTCTCTCCCTTCGCTTCTACTAATAATTGAGTTACTTCGTAAGTACCATGCTCTGTATATTTCACTGTTCTTCCTCCTTGTATTTAGATAAGATTGTTGTTAATGCAATCGCTGTTCCTTCGTTAGCAATCCATTGACCACGATAGTAACCAGATAAACCTAAATCTCCATTGTCATACGCTTTGTCTGATTCCTTTCTGCTTTCTGCTGCCGATTGTTGCAAATGGTTTATATACCCCTTAATCGCTTCCTTCACTCTCTCCATCTCCTTTTATTAGCTCCTTCAGTTCCTCGATTGATCCCTCGAATAGATCACGCCCGTCTGGAAGCTTGTATATACGATTATCGATTAATTTATTAATCAAAATGTTTTGCTTATCCATGTTGCCTCCTAAATAACTTGCTTATTCTTCCTTGTCCCGTAATAAACTAGCCTGCTATACTTTTTCATAAAATCATCATCAGTCATCATTAGAACATCTTCTTGTTCAATCAAATCCTTTTGTTCATCCCCCACCGTTTTCTCCTCCTAATTTAATTTCATAACTCCTTTTTTCATGCTCCTAGGCCCATTGGACGTGATTTGATTTTATTTTTATCAGCTTGATCCATAATCAAGGCTGCTATTTCTAATTGATGTCGTCCTAACTCTTTAGCAATATCAATGAAAGTTTTTCCTTCCTCCCACATCTCTTGGAATCGGATTACTTCGCTTTCATCAAAAACTAAATCCAATTCCTCAAGTGCTACGTACAAGTTACGGCGTGATTTTTTCATATACTTCCGTTGTTGCGCTTTGATTGTATATTGTTCTAATTGCATTGCTGTTTTGACTCTAGCCATCAATTTCCCCTCCTAATCCAGCGCTAGAAATTCAGCTCTGGTACGTTTCGAATGAGTTATCATAATCTTCTGAATGCCTTTACCATGCTCTTCTATTGTTGCATTCCAAGCTTCGGTTTCAGTTTTAGCATCAAAACAATCCATCTTTTGCCGTTCTTCTTTATCGTAAAAATGGACTTCATAGCTTGGATTCAAAAACTTTTCACTGGTACTTATCGCGTCATAGTTGAAACTACCCATAACATCATCAATAGTTAATTGCTTCATAATCGCATCCCCAGTTATTTTATTTTTTCTGTGATGGTAGTTGATACACGATCAACTTTCCCACCTTGCCAAGTGATTACTTGTTCCCCAAACCCTGTTACTGGAGGATTCAGTGGAGTAACCTCACCATTTTTAACCACATAAATTTTATTATCAGTAACATCGATTTCAACTTTCGTAGGCTTCATACGACTGAAATCCCCCTTTTTATATCTTTTTAAAACAACCTCATCCCAAATTTCATGTAAAATAAACATATATTTGGAAAGGAGGTAAAACTATGGCTTATGAATCTACCCGAGAACTAATTTTTCAAGTCATTAATGAAAACAGAGATTTATTGAAACAGGATTCCCAAAGATATATTAATATGAATCTTTTATTATCAGACGAAAGACTCCAGCATCTTTCAGCTGACATCCTGCTTAAAGTTGTAGATGAATTGATTAAATCTGGTAACATTCGATGCAGTGCAAAATACTCTGCATCGAGACCTAGAAAACTCTTGAATTTTTCAGTAAAAGAAATTTACTAACCATAATTCTTCGTAGTTGGCGCTACGGAGAATTATTTTTTCCATTTATCCACGGACGTTCCTAAATGCAACATCGCTTTTCCCATTGCATCAATGTAATTGTTAATTGTTTTTTTAATCATTTCACAATCCTCATGTACTAACTTTTCATATTCTTTAAATGTATTTGCACACCCGTAGTTAAAAACTCTTAGTTCATTAAAACAATCATTAATTGCTGGAATTGCCCTTGTATGGATGGTTTCCGTACTAAATTCTTCTCTGTTGAGATGAATCAAATTTACAACTCTTTTATTTTCTACTTTGACCTTCAACAAAGTATTGAATTCTGGTTCATTTAACTTCTTTAAACCAAGTTCTTCTCTTAAATCATTTAAGGATTTCTTACCTTTTAACAAATCCTCTTGAAACTGTTCAGCCTTCAGATTTATTGTGTTTTTCATATTTACTCCCCCTTGTTAGCTAACTTTTTGTTGTTGATTCCGTTGCAACTCTTGTTTCATTGATTCGAATTTAATTAGCCATGCTTGCCAACGCTTATCGTTTTCTTCTTGCTGTTGCTTTGCTATTTCACAATTACAACCTTCCGTTAGAGATACACCTGAATAAATTTCTTTACGAATAATTCCTGTATTACGGCATAATACACACATCGTTATTCCTCCTTGTTTTAAATGGATTTACTTATTAGAAAGGTAAAGATTTCTTACGTCTATCAGGTGTATTTTTAAAAGTCATGGCTGATTTGCAACCAAGTATCCTAGATGTGATTCGTTGGTCATAACAATATGTGATTGCTGCACCTACTAAATTTGTAGCAATTCCATTAGACTTCCCTTGTCTACCGTCAAAAATTGTCATATAAGTATCGTTCATATATTTTGTCGCTCTTTGGAGATCAGTAATATTCCCTTCTCCTTTTTTATTGTGAAATTCTAGTGCTTTCAAATTGATATCTCTGTAATCGCCTAAAGTTGAACCGAAATCATCAAATATCACTACATCTGCGTCAATTATTTTTTGTAAATAGTCATCCTCAGATAACTCAGACTCTCTTTTAAATGTAGCTTTTAATTTTTTGAATAAAACACTTTCACTTATAAACAACACGGTTTGCGTTCCGTTCTCATTAATTTCTTCGGCTATAGCATGCATCAAATGACTTTTTCCTCTTCCTGCATCTCCAGAAGCTACTAATGTATATTTCATATCGCTTATAAAGTTATGAGCATGTTTTACAGCTTGAGCTTTATTTCTCTCTTCTTCATCACATTCAGGTATAAAATTTTCAAATGTTGCATTCATGATTGTTGGATCACTGATTAAACTATGATTATGAAAATAAGCTTTTCTTCTCCGTTCCTCTTCTCCCTTGTAATACTTGTTGCATTCTGCATACAATCTATCGTGATCTTTCTGCAAATAACACTTAGGACAAACTTCTTCACCTTGAAAAATCATTGTTCGTTGCTTAATTCCTTTTTCTTCACAAACTTCACATAGGTTAGAAGTCAAGTTCAGTTTCGTTGTAGTAAATTGCTCCGTTGCTTGCAATTGGATCATTGTTTTTCGCTCCTTTTTTAGAATTCATTTGAATAGTTAGTTGATCAAACTTTTCACGTAGCTTTTTAGGAGATAAAATGTTACCTTGCCAGAATGGATCAGCTTGGCACCAATCAATAACATCTTTAATCTCTTTTAATTCACGGTTATCCTTTTCGCGCATCAACCTAAAATCATTTGCCCAAGAATCGAAGTTTGGTTCTTTTTGTTTAGGGTTATTACCCTTAATTTTTTCAAATAAATACTTAGCCCCGTTGGTGTCGCAAGTTTCAAACTTGTGACGAGAAGGTTTTTCTTTCTTCTTTTTATCTTTTTCTTTATCTATATCTAATTCTTTATCTTCTTCTATATCTGTACCGTCACGTGACGTCATGTAAACGTCACTTTCATTACCCTTATTTTCTAGTGATAATTGCTGTTGTTTCTTACGCTCACGATACTTTCTATTCCGTTCTGCATTTAATTGCTTTACACGTTCTAATCCGTCAACGTTTTGATGTTTTTCCCAATTCGAAATGCAAATGTACTGGTCATCTGTTATCTCAATCATTCCAAATTGCTGAAATGTTTGAAGTGCCAACCTTACTGTCGCAATCGGTCTATTGAATAGAGTTGCAAGCATCTCATCCGAATAAGGAATGTTTTTACTAAGAAAAATGTACCCACTTGCATTTGTTTTCCCGGCCTGTGCTAATAATCTAATCCATATAATTAATAAGGTGTCAGCTTCAGGCATACTCTCAATTAAGCGTATTTTTTCATCTTCAAACATACTTGTTGAAAGTTTTATCCATTTAACTTCTGCCATTATATTTACCTCCTCGTACAAACTGCCACATATGCTTGTCCACTTTTAATTATTCGTTGAATTTCATAATGCGGATAACCAACTTTGAAATACTGTTCAATCATTTTCTTTAATTCATCCTTGCTCTCTGCTAAATTCCAAAATTTATTAGGTAATAGCACTTGATATTCAGTTAAACGCATGTACTATTTACCTACTTTCCGTGATATACTTATAACAATTGTTTTTTCTTAAAGGACCCATTGCCGTGGGTCTTTTTATTTTGTTTTACGTCACTCCAAGCCCATCGTTTTATTGGTTCGTAAGTAATGTAAAGTAGCAATATACTAAATGCGATAAACGTTGCAAATACTACTAACGATGTTGTATCTTCCATCATGCTGACACCCCCTTTTCTAGCCAATTAAAGAATGCATCTCTTGGAACTACTTTCTTCCTCCCGATTTTCAATAAAGGAAAACCCTTTTGATCCATAATGTCGTAAGCTGTTCTTTTTGCTACTCCTAATATTTCTTCTAGGTGTGTTACGTTTAACATAACTGGATAATCCTTTGTGCTATTATTAGTGACTGGAATGCTATCTAGTTTTTCTACAGTTGTTTGTCTTTCATCTTCTTTATTGAAGCGAAGTAACTCAATAGCTTCCCAAAACTCTTCATCCCTCCAACCTTTTTGAGCTGAAAATTTTGTAATTGCCAACGCTATTTGAACTGTTGAATTCTTCATTTTTATATCTTCCTTTCTTTTTATAAAATTTTAATTTTATCTATTAAGAAACATAATCATCCAATACATTAGGTCTTTCTGGTGGATACCACCCTGCTATAAATCGCATCGCATTTTGATAATATTTACGTGGAATCTTATCGTATTTTGCTACACCAAAATGTCTTTTTAATGCGCCATAGATTCCTTGATACGATGCATTATCATAACCTTCTTTTTTAAGTTCAAAAACACGTTGTTTTACTTTACGCTGCACGGCTCCTTTGTGTTGCTCAGTAAGCCATAGCTCGTTATCTACTAGAAGTTTCATTTTGTTCATTTCTTCTTCCGTATGATCTTGTCGTGATTTTATTTGTTTTAATTCAGTCATGCTGTAGATAATTGCATCCTCAACACTTTTCGGTTGTTGCTGTAACTTTTGGATATGTTCTTTCATTCGCTTAAACTCTTCTAAGAATTTAACTTTCATCTTCATTGCTTCGATTGTTGTATAGGACATCATTACCATTGCAAATCCGTCTTCTGTTAGATCGTACTTCGATCTCCATTCTTTCTTAGCGTCGTAGTATCCAACCGGCGCAATGTTGCGTTGGTTAAATTCAATTTCCCCAGCTTCATTTAGTTTTTCTACATGTTTTCTAATGTCTCTTAATACATCCGAATGACGTTTTCCTAAAACTTCAGCTAGTGTTAAGCTGTCAGTAATTACTACGTTTTCTTTCATGAAGACCAAATTACTAGCTGGATGTTTGGTAACTTGTAATTGATTCATTCTCTTTCCTCCTTGTTACTCACAGGGTAACTTGCTATTAAAAAAATTCTATTTACTCAACAAGTGATCCACGGTTACTCCGAAATATTCTGCATAAGCACATAGTGTAGGTAAGCTTGGATTCTTTTTCCCTGTTTCATACCTAGAGATTGTAGCTTTAGCTCTACCAAGCCTTTCTCCCAATTCACTTTGTGACAATTTATGTTGAATACGAAGTTTATGTAATAACTCGTTGTTAACTTTATTCTGTTTCATTTGTCATCACCTCGTTTACAATTTTGATTATACACTTAAGTTACCCTAAAGACAACATTTATTTTTAAAAAAGTTTTTTATTTGTTTTTTAGGGAATAACTAAAACAAGTAATCACCGAAAAATATAAAAATTTTGATATAAATATTCTGTTTTCCGTTTACTTAAAGGTAACTTTCATATTAATATATAGAAGAAGGTGACCCACGGGGTAACTTTTTTTCTTAAGGGGGAAAAATTAAAATGTTCAATGAACGATTGAAACAATTAAGGATTGAAAACAACTATACTCAGCAAGAATTAGCAGATTTAACTGAACTATCAAAACCAACAATTTCTCGATTCGAGGGTAATAAGAAGACTCCATCAAGAGAGTCAGTAACTAAAATTGCTAAAGTATTTAACGTTTCTACAGATTATCTATTAGGTCTATCTGATCACAGAAATTTAGATAAAAACCAGTCTTCAGAAGTTAAAGTAGAATTAAACAACATGATTAATAAAATCGAAAAACTTAGTGAAGACCAACAAAAAATGATACTAAACATGATTAAAGGTGCGGTAAGCAGTTTAGACGATTGATGGCGATATTCAGCTAACAATCGTCTATTTTTTAATTTAAACTTCCTATTGGAATTGATTGATTTTTTCTATGATTTCATCTAAAGCTGTTATCGCTTCTTGATCCCCACTTTTTGCTTTACTAATTAACACTTCTAATTCTGTATACTTTTCCATCCCCAACATCCTCCAGTATTCTCGTAGTAGTTTGTGAATTTTTTCACGTTGTTTCGGTTTTTCTTTATTTTGATAAAAACCGAACTTCCCCTAAAAGCACGAAATGCGACCATCCTTTTACAGGACGATCGCATTCATATCTCTATTATTAAATTTTACCAGCCTCCACCGCCGGGTTCATTTGAATACATAATTACATTTTCATAGCCTGCCGCTTCTTGTTTTGGCTCTTCAACTTTTTTATCAGCTGAGAAAGTAAACAATCCAGCAATTGCTAATATCGGTAAAACCATTAAAATTTTCTTCAATAAATTCACCTCTTTTCATAAGATTATTATACCATTTTTTCAATTATAGCCCAAGTATAATTTAGGTAAATTTGCATAAAAAAGACTCTTTTTCTCCAAAAACATCTTGTGCGACTTTTCTAATAAATATTTATCATTCCTAGCTAGTCCCATATAACACGTTTGGAATTCGTTTAATGAACCATTTTCTTTTTCAATCTCTAACAAATACATTTCTGCTTTTTCTTTGTTTCCTTTTTGTAATTCTAAATATACATGTCCATCCTTATCTAACCCAGAGTATACATCTTGTATGTCACGATAATGATGGATTTTCAAAAAGATTAAAGTGTTATTCACTCTTTGTATTTTTCTTTTTATATCTTCGTTATCTTTGAATTTCCCATCCTTCAACATAGACAGTGCACATTCTAAGTATTTCTTAGATCTTCTGTAATCTTCGAATATATACGATTCTCCTAAGTTATAAAATGCATTAGCTTTTTGGATTGCAAAATTAGGATTTTTGTCGCAAATCTTAAAAAGTTCTATAGAGTTTTTACGTGCGCTTTCAATTTCATTTTGCATTAAATAAGTTACACACATACCTTCTTTTATTCGAACTAAATAGCTATTACGGATGAATTTATTGGGAATTTTAAGCGCCTTTTTCTCTACACGAACTATTCTTTTGAATAACAATTTATATTCTTTCATTTGGTAAAGTGTTTGACATAGTAGTATTTCGATGAAAATTTTCATTTCTTTAGATGAAACTTCACTCTTTTTACTATCTAAATCATCATAAAACTTGTAAGGATCATACTTAGGTTCATTACCTTGTTTATCTCTGCAATGTTCGTAAATTATTTGATAAACACTTGCCCATTCTCTATTGAGTTCTGTTGGTGATGTTAATTCCGGAGCAATTAACTCTTTTAAAGAATCGAATTCTCGACGGAATGCTGCGTACTCCAAAGCTTCCCTTTTATTTTCTGGTTTGGCATATGATAGATAATCATAAATCATGTTATTTTTAATCTCCGGAGCTGGTTGTTCATATAACCTCATAATGATTTTCACTAAATAGATAAAACTAATTTCAGTGTTTCCATTAAGGATATCTGATAAAGTACTTTTTGCGATTCCAATGTATTTCGCTAACTCTTCTCTAGTTATTTTCGAAGCGAATAGATCATCTGAAATTCTTCTTATTAATTCATTCATTACATGATGTTTATCTTCCTCAAGCGTTATCTCATGCACTGCATTTTGCCCCCTTGTTGGACAAAAAAGACACGTTGCCCCCAGGCTTTTACATTTAAAGGAAAACGTGTCATTATATCTAGGTTGTGTGTTATAATTATGTATGAAGACTTATGACAAGTGTTTTCCCTACTCAGATTAGGGATGACGGTGTAAGGGTGTTACCAGCACCACTTACACAGTTGTAGGTCTTTTTTACGTCCGTATATTTATTTATTTTCATAATAACACAAATTTCCCAAAATTCGGTCATGGAGTTATCTGATTTTTATTGAGAAAGTTGAGAAACCGCTTTAAATCAACGTTTATTATGTTCGATAGAATTACATATGAATATTTTACCACTAAACAAACGTTTGTTCTATAGATATTTATTAAGTTCGCTAAAATACCATTAAATATTTTAAAGGTCAGGATATCGACCAATTATGGTATAGTGATAAGGCGATTATTATACTCAAACTATGAAAACTACAGTCGGACAAAACATTAAACGATTACGAAAGTCTTTTGATTTAACACAAGAGCAATTATCTGAGAGAACAGGTTTATCAAGAGGACAAATCAAGAATTGGGAAACAGATCGCCATGAACCTGATCTCGAAAGTTTAAAGGTGCTTGCGTCGTTTTTCAACACCTCCACAGACGCTCTTCTTAATTTTGAAAACAGAAAAGAAGATGCGTTATTAGAATTACTATTTAATGATATCCAAAGAGCTTATGAGGAGCTCGATGGACGTCAACAAGGACGTTTTGCAAAACAAGTTTCATTGTACGTGAAAATGTTGCAAAACAACAAAGAAATACTATGAGTTGATTTCATCTTAAAAGAAATCATTTCCAATTTCAAATTGTAAAATATTCTTATTTTTACAATTTGAGTAAGAGGGCTAAAAAGCCCTCTTTTTTTATTTTACTTCGACAAAAAATGACAAAATATATAATAATCATCTGATATTATTATTTCGTAAATCTTACATATTATCATTGGAGGAACTGCATAATGGGTAAAATTTTTAAGTTTGGGTGTTTAGGATTTATTGGTTTAATCGTACTTGGTGTCATTGCGGCGGCATTAGGTGGAGAGAATGACAAGAAAGAAACAACTTCTTCTGAACCAAAACAAGAAACGCAAGCACCATCTACTAAAGAAACACCTAAAAAAGAGGAAACTAAGAAAGAAGAGGCACCAAAAAACAAACCTGGAGTTAGCAAAGCTGAATTTGATCAGATTCAAAATGGTATGAGCTACGATGAAGTGAAAGCTATCATTGGTAGTGATGGAGAAGTCTTATCAGAAAGTGGTCAAGCTGGAGAACAATTCCATACAATCATGTATAAATGGGACGGAGAAAAAGGATTTGGCGCTAATGCGAACTTTATGTTCCAAGAAGGTAAACTGCAAAATAAATCCCAATTCGGTTTGAAATAAAATATTCTTAACATTAATCAGGGAGTGAAAAACTCCCTTTTTTATTAGAAAAATCCAAGGAGTGTAAGAGTCTATGAAGGAGAAAAAAAGCAACTTTTGGGAATACATTGGTTGGGCAACATTCATAATATTCGGTTCAATTTGCGTATTTATGTTCTGTATTTTAGTTTTTGGAGATCCGAAAACTAAATATTCAAAACCAAACGACGTTCCTGTCCAAGTAGAACAATCAAATACTAATAAAAAAGATAATAACAGCCCTAAAATAAGTAAAGAAGAGTTTGATAGTATGCAAAACGGTATGAGTTATGAAGAAGTTATTGGTATTATTGGCGGAGATGGTGAGTTACTATCGGAAACTGGAACTAAAGGTCAACAATTCCATACATTAATGTACTCCTGGGAAGGCGAAAAAGGATTCGGATCTAATGCGAATGCTACATTCCAAGATGGGAAATTAATTAACAAAGCTCAATTCGGTTTAAAATAAAAAAAGCCCACAAATTATGTGGACTCAGAAGTATGGATACATACATTTTACCACATAGACACTCAATGGGTGTCTATTTTCTTTTTGTGATACTGGAATTATTTGTGCCATTAGAATACTATTAGTTCAAGGAGGTATGGATAATGAAAGGATACTTTAGAAAACGTGGTGAAAAGTGGTCATTTACTATTGATATCGGGAAAGATCCTGTCACTGGAAAAAGAAAACAAAAAACAGCATCAGGCTTTAAAACAAAGAAAGAGGCCGAACGTGCATGTAATGAGCTTATTCATCAATTTAATACTGGTAGTCTAGTTGATGATAAGAATTTCACTCTTAGTGAGTATTTACAAGAATGGCTAGAAAATACAGCTAAACAAAGAGTAAGAGAAACTACATTCACCAATTATAAAAGAGCTGTAAATAGTCGAATTATACCTGTGCTTGGTTCACACAAATTAAAAGATTTAAAACCCTTGCATGGACAACGATTTGTTAAGTCATTAATTGATGAAGGGTTGTCACCTGCTTATATTGAATATATTTTTATTGTTTTAAAAGGAGCATTAGAAGACGCTGTTAGATGGGAGCTCCTATTTAAAAATCCATTTCAACATGTGGAAATACCTCGACCACGAAAAGTGGTCAATTCTACGTGGTCAATTGAAGAAACGAAAAGATTCTTAAATCGGACAAAATTTGAAAATGTCATCTATTATCATCTTTTCTTATTGGCATTAAATACAGGTATGAGACGTGGTGAAATACTTGGTCTAAAGTGGAAGAATTTCGATTTGAATGAAGGTAAAATAAGCGTTACCGAAACACTTATTTATGATGAGAATGGATTTAGATTTACAGAACCCAAAACACATGGATCAAAACGCTTAATTTCTATCGATCAAAACTTATGTAAAGAATTTAAGTCTTATAAAGCTAAACAAAATGAGTTCAAATTATTATTTGGACAGTCATACGAGGACAATGATTTGGTTTTCGCTAAAGAAACTGGACAACCAATATTACCACGAACTATGACAACTACTTTTAATCAATTCATAAAAAAAGCCGATGTACCTCAAATTAGGTTTCACGACTTACGACATACACATGCAACGATTTTATTGAAGTTAGGTATTAATCCGAAAATCGTAAGTGAGCGTTTAGGACATAGTTCAATTAAGACCACATTAGACACTTACAGTCATGTTACTATAGATATGCAAGAAAGTGCTGTTTTAAAGCTAAGTGAGGCATTAAAATCATAAAAAAATTGTTGATGTGGTCAGAATGTGGTCAAACCCATCAACAATCTTATTAAAACCCCTTTATTTCAGCGTTAATTTGACTACGTTCTCAACATGAGCTGTATGCGGGAACATATCAACTGGTTGTACATATTCCACTTCATAGCTCTTCATTAACGCTTGTACATCACGCGCTAATGAAGAAGGGTTACAAGATACGTAAACAACTTGTTTCGGCTTCACTTTTAAAATTGTTTCCAGTAATTTATCATCGCAACCTGTACGTGGTGGATCAACAACAATTACATCTGGACGCCATCCTTCTTTTACCCATTTCGGTAACCATTGTTCAGCTTTACCTGCTTCATATTTCGTATTTGTAAATCCGTGACGCTTCGCATTTTTTCTTGCATCTGCAATTGCTTCTGGAATTACATCCATACCACGTACTTCCGTTGCATCATTTGCAAGCCAAAGTCCAATTGTACCAACACCACAATACGCATCTACAATTTTCTCATTGCCAGTTAAGGCAGCGGCTTTTTTCGCTTCATTATATAAAACAACCGTTTGTTCTGGATTCAACTGGAAGAATGCACGTGCTGATAATTCAAATGATAAATCACCAAGTGTTTCTTGAATTACTTCTTTTCCAGCTAATTTAAATGTTTTATCACCAAAAATAACAGATGTTTTACGCCAGTTTACATTTTGCATAATTGATTTAACAGCTGGCATCTGTTTTTGTACTTCTGCAATAAATTGTTCTTTATTTGGCAACTCTTCTTTTGTTGTAATAAGTGTAACTTGTACTTCCCCTGTTTGAACTGCAGTACGTGTCACAATTGTACGTACTAAACCTTTTTGTTTTTTCTCATTGTAAATGGAAACATTTAATTTTTCTAAAATACGTCTTACAACTTTTGTCGCTTCATTCGTTGCTTTATGTTGAATCATACAATGAGCAATATCAATTAACTGATGTGAATTTTGTTTATACAGCCCTGTAATAACCTTTTCGTCTTTACGCCCCACTTGTAGTTGACTCTTATTACGATAATGCCATGGATTTTCCATGCCAAGCGTCGGACGAATTTTCTCTTCCAAACCGTTGTTCATATACTTCTGGAATGCTTGTACAACGATATCACGCTTTTGATTTAATTGTTCTTTATAGTCTAAATGTTGCAATTGGCAACCGCCGCACTCTTCATATACCGGACATGGCGCTTTCACACGATGTGGTGAAGCTTTACGAACCTTTTTCACTTTCGCTTCAGCGAAGCCACGCTGAATTTTCGTCGTTTCTGCAACAACTTCTTCTCCTGGTAATGCCCCTGGAATGAAAACAACTTGTCTCTTAAAATAACCAACGCCTTCTCCGTTAATCCCAAGACGTTTAATTGTCACAGGAAACGTTTGACCAACTTCCAACTTACTCTCATGTTGCTTTTGTATCATTATTACACCTCTACTCTATACTTTTCCATAAATATAACGCTGCATAACTGCAGTATGGTTCACACTCTTGTTTCACTTTTTCTAAAAATGCATCATCAGGTTTATCATCTAATTGAAATACACCTTGTACTGCACGCTGAATCCCAATGTCTGCTTTCGGAAACATATTTTTCCGTCCAAGTCCAAACATTAAAAAGTTTTGCACTGTCCATGCACCAATCCCCCTAATTGGTAACAATTGTGCTGCAACCTCTTCCTCTGTTTCGTTTTCTATTCTAGTTAAATCTAACTTACCACCTGTAATACACTTTGCTAATCCTACCATATATTCAGCCTTTCGCTGACTAAACTTTTGCTCTCTCAATTCCTCTATTGAAATATTTGCTACTATTTCTGGAGTGGGGAAAAAGAATACACCGTTCTTCTCTGTTCCATATCGTTTCACAAACTGTTCTGTTAACACAGTAGCAAATTTCAAATTTATTTGTTGATGAATGATACAGCGAAGAAGACAAGCAAAATAATCAAATTCTAAAATAATTGGAGTATAAGCATATGTTTCAAATAGTGGACGTAATGATGTGTTTAAAAAATGATTTTGTATATCTTGAAACGGTTCATTCCAATGAAAAATGGTCCTCATTCGTTTCATGACTTTCTCTGAATCTCCTGTCTGACTAGAAATCCAAAACTGTGGATTTTGAACAGTACCAATCCCTTGCAGGCGAACAACAATCTGTTCCTCGTCTATACAAAGCGGGACATAAATAACTTTCTCATCTAATTGAATGACGTTAAGAGGATCAAAAGATAAACGTTTTAATACTTCTTCAAAATGATACGGATACTCTAACGTAACATGTTCGCTCCACATACGTTTCCCCATCCTTTTTACACATCATTATAGCATGAGAAAACCGCAAGCATACATGCTTACGGTTGATTGCTTTTTACTAAGTCATCTAGACTTTTAAAATGATACCCTTTCTCGCGCAAATCATCAATGATTTTTGCAAGTGCTTCTGCATTATCTTTTGATATGGCATGAAGTAATAAAATAGATCCTGGATGAATCATCGTCATAACATTATTATGCGCATATTGCCATCCTCTTTGCTGATCTACTTTCCAATCCAAAAATGCAAGTGACCAAAATACATTATAGTAGCCCATTTCTTTCGTAAGAGCTAACGTTCTTTCACTAAATACGCCGCGTGGGGGACGTACATATTTCACTTCTTTTTGCCCAGTTACTTTTTTTATTTCTTCCGTTACACTCGTTAATTCTTCACGAAGTTTCTCATCGTTTACCGCTGTGAAATCAGGATGACTCCAAGAATGGTTTCCAATAATGTGTCCTTCATTCTTCATTCTTAACAATAAATCTTTTTGTGTTTTAATGTAATGCCCCGTTACAAAGAAAGTTGCTGGTACTTTTTTCTCTTTTAATACGTCTAAGATTTTCCCAGTGTATCCATTTTCATAACCATTATCAAATGTTAAATAAATATCTTTTTTCTTCGTATCCCCTAAATAAAAACCGCCATTTTTTTGTAGTAAATCTGTATATAACTTTCCTGCATCTGGTACTTTTTCATTTTTAGGGCGCGGGATTCCCCAGTTATGTGGAGTATTTGTATAAGCTAATGCCGAAACTGGAACAAGTGCCATCATAATTGAAAAAATGAGACCGATATATAACCATTTATGTTTCATAAATAGTCTCCTTTCCATATATAATCGTACTTGTAGTTTCTGTTGCTACGCATTCTTTCATGCTGAACATGTTTTTCTATATATACCAAAAAAATGCATCTCGAATGATTCGAGATGCATTTTTGTTTACTTAAATACTGGCTCTTTAAAGCTAGCTAATTTTTCAAGTGATGTTTTATCAACATCTGCATGTAAGCTATTACCGTGGGAATCCATTGTTACAACTGCTTTAAATCCATCGATACGTAAATGCCACATTGCCTCTGGAATACCAAATTGTAAGAAATCAACATCTTTCACTTCTTTAATACATTCAGCATAATATTGCGCTGCACCACCAATTGCGTTTAAATATACACCGCCGTGTTCTTCTAAAGCTGCTAATGTTTTCGCACCCATACCGCCTTTTCCAATGACAGCTCTAATACCGAATTTCTTCATAATGTCACCTTGGTACGGTTCTTCACGAATACTTGTCGTTGGACCTGCCGCTTTAATTTGCCAATTGTCATTTTCATCTTTCACAACAACTGGACCACAGTGGTAAATAATTTGCCCATTTAAATCTACTGGACAATCGTTATCCATTAAATGCTTATGAATTGCGTCACGACCTGTATACATCATGCCATTAATTGTTACAACATCACCAACGCGAAGTTCACGAATTTGCTCTTCTGTAATTGGTGCTTGTAATACAATTTCACGTTGCTCTGTTTTTTCTTGTACTTCTTGCTCCAGTGTATCTTCACCTTCTTGATATAACCAATCCATAATTTCACCTGTTTCAGGATGGATTGTTACACCAAGGCGGCGATATGCCCAGCAATTATACGCCACAGATACGTAGAAACTAGCTGGCAGACGGTTATATACGCCAATTTTACAACCAAGTAAAGTTGTTTCTCCACCAAATCCCATCGTACCAATGCCAAGCTTATTCGCATTTTCTAATACGTACTCTTCAAGTTGTTGTAATTCTGGGATTGGATTAACATCATCTAATGTACGGAATAATTGATTTTTTGCTAATTCGTAACCTGATGTGCGGTCTCCCCCGATACCAACACCAATTACACCTGCACTACATCCTTGACCTTGCGCTTGATATACTGCATGAAGAAGGCATTTACGAATCCCTTCTAAATCACGGCCAGCTCGTCCAAGTCCTTCTAGTTCGCATGGTAAGCTATACTGAATATTTTTATTCTCACAGCCACCACCCTTTAGGATTAAACGTGCATCAATATAATCTTTTTCCCATTGTTCAAACTTAATTACCGGTGTACCTGGTCCTAAATTATTTCCACTATTGTCTCCAAAAAGAGAATCAACAGAATTTGGACGAAGTTTACCATCTTTTGTCGCCCGCTCAAGCGCATTATAGATGGCTTCCTTCAACTTTAATTGGTTCACACCAACTGGTGTATAAATTTTAAACGTTGGCATCCCTGTATCTTGGCAAATTGGCGAGATGTTATCATCAGCCATTTTAATATTATTTGTAATTGTGCCAAGTGCCATCGCAGAACGAGTCCCTGCATTTTCTCGCTCTTTCGCTTGTTGAATCGCACGACGAACATCTTTCGGTAAGTTCGTTGACGTTTCAACAATTAGTTGATACATGCTTTCTTGAAGCTTTTCCATTGTTACTTCCCCCTCAATTGTGAACGCTACCAAAACGTTATGAGCTGAAAATTTCATTGTTATGCTCTTTCACTTTTTATTTGTTTCACGCTATTCAAGCATAAATGAAATTTTTCACAACTTGATTATACCTCTTTTTCTATCGTCCTTCTATTATCCACACAGAAAAAGGCTACCAAATTGGAATTGGCAGCCTTTTTAATATATTATTCGTCTTTTTTAAATTGCTCACATTTTAATTCTAATTCATCTAACATTGCAAGAAGACGATCTACATCTTCTAATTCTACTTCTTCAGGTTCAATTGTATCAATTACTTCAATGAACATATTTAAACGTTCCTTTAAATATACTAATTGTGTATCTTTATCTTGAATTGCTTTTCCCATGAAGGCACTCTCCTTTTAATTCGAGTTGCTTTTATTATACCGCAAAAATGATTACAATGGGTATGTAATTTCATCAATTTTGTCACGGTTATTCACTATAATGTAAGCCCTCTCTCTTTTTCCTCTAAAAAGTTTCACTTTATAAAAAGTACATATTCTTCTATTATAGAGAATGGACAAATTGTTATTTCAATAGTCAAAGGAGTATTTCATATGACGATATCACAAAAAATGAAGCCGATTACTCCTTCTTACGATCCATGGGAAGCGTATATGGACCTTGAAGAGTACGGCAAACTACTATTAACAAATGTTGAGTTTACAACGACGACGTTATGCAATATGCGCTGTGAGCATTGCGCTGTTGGTTACACGTTACAGCCGAAAGACCCGAATCCGCTTCCGATGGATCTTTTATTAAAACGATTAGATGAGATTCCTCATTTACGTTCTTTAAGTATTACTGGCGGAGAACCTATGCTTTCAAAAAAATCCGTCGACAACTATGTAACACCACTCTTAAAATATGCCCATGAACGAGGCGTTCGCACTCAAATCAACTCAAACTTAACTATAGATTTAGCACGTTACGAGCAAATTATTCCTTATTTAGACGTACTGCACATTTCTCATAACTGGGGAACAATTGATGATTTCGTTGAAGGTGGATTTGCAATGATGGAGCGTAAACCTACGTATGAACAACGTGCAAAGTTATTTGAACGAATGATTACAAATAGTAAAGCTCTATCAGATGCAGGTGTACTTGTATCTGCTGAAACGATGCTGAATAAACGAACTCTACCACACATTGAACATATTCATCGTCAAATCGTTGACGAAATGGGATGTAAACGTCATGAGGTTCACCCAATGTATCCAAGTGACTTTGCGAGTAATCTAGAGATTTTAACAAAAGCTGAAATTCGTGATGCAATTGAGCATTTACTAGAAATTCGCGATGAAAATGTATGGATGTTATTTGGAACTTTACCTTTCTATGCTTGTAGCGATGACGAGCGAGACATTGCCACATTTAAAAAATTACAAAAGAGCAAAAATGTCACAGTTCGTAATGATCCGGATGGCCGTTCTCGTTTAAATGTAAATATTTTCGATGGAAATATTATTGTAACGGACTTTGGTGATGTTCCACTTCTAGGAAACATACAAACAAATACGTTACAAGAAGCGTATGAAAAATGGAGCGCTTCAAAAACAGCAAAATCATTAAGCTGTCACTGTCCTGCAGTAAAGTGTCTTGGACCGAATGTTCTTGTAAAAAACAGCTACTATCCGACAGAAGATTTCTTATCAAAAACAGCAAATATTACATTATAAAAAAACGTCAGCTTATAAGCTGACGTTTTTTTATGTTATTGCGAGTGAGAAGAAGAAATGAATTTAAAATACAAATGATCATGAATTGGAATAGCCGCTCCAATTCCTTGAGAAGTAATATTTTTTACAACGAGCCTTTTTTGATTTCCCTTTAATACAAGGTATACTTCTCCAAATGTTACTTTCCCTTTTTCATTTACTGCTGGTGTATAAGCATATAAATATCCAAGTTGACTCGGACTAATGTTATACACACGTTCATGTCCTGTGCCATAACCAATAGTCGTTTTAAATGAAAGCGGCAATTGTACCTTTTCAAGTGCTTTGAGAAGCATCATTTTCTTCACATCTGCAGCATCTTTCATATCTGCTGTTAAATCGCCTTCAACCGTCTTTTGCGTTTCTTGCTTATAGCGTAGCGGATATAGGCGATCTCCTCCTCGATTATCATACACATTGCGATTTACTTGTTTATATTCCCAATTGATTGATGTATCAACCGATTCATAATGCAAAGCCCATTGACCTAAATAAATCTTCGCTCGGTACCCTACCGCAAGTGGCGCATTCGAAATTGTCGTTTCATTAAACATTCGAATTAAGTCTGGGTTTTCGATTTTAATATTCGCTGTTTTCAATAGTTCTTGAGCAAACTTACTCGGCTGCAAACGCGGTAAATCTTGCGCATCATTCGGAAACGTATTGTCTTTAGAAATATTTAAAACAGATGAAGGCATTTTTGTTTCTACCGTTGTCTTTGCAAAACTCATGTTAGGAAATAATAGAATAAACGAGACCATAGTTGAAAGACATATGCTGTATACTCGTTTCACCTGTCTGGCTCCTTCCTATGTAAAGGTATATATACTACTTTGTTTATTGTTTTCTCTGGGCACAATTGTTATGCCTATTTTTCATAATAAATAAAAACCAATTCCCATAATGACATACGCTGCTAATAAAGTACCACCTTCAAACCAATTTGTATCTCCATCATTTGAAATCGCAATCGTTAAGAAAACAGCTGTAATCATAGAAACAAGTTCTGGTATCGTAAATACTAAAGGCATCCTTTGCGTGAAGAACATAGAAAGCAGTACTAATACAGGAGCAACAAACATGGCAATTTGTAATGTAGAACCTATTGCAATCTCAACTGCAATGTTTACTTTATTTTTATACGCCATAATAATTGCAGATGCATGTTCCGCTGCATTCCCGACAATTGCGACGATAATAACCCCTATAAATAGTTCTGACCAACCAAATGATTTTGCAACTGTCTCAAATGTATGCACGAGCGCCTCTGACACATACGCTACCGCAATTGTTGCTATCGCTAAAATGAGTAATGCTTTCCCTTTCGACCACTCTGGTTCTTCCTCATGAGCGACTTCATCACTTTTATGCTGATATACACCACGGTGCGTAACTAACTTAAATAGCAATGCAGCAAGGTACATAATAATCATAATAATCGAGACACCTATACTTAACTGATACGTCTTTCCAGCGTCCATCTTCATTGAAAAAATCTCTGGAATAACAAATGCTACTACTACAGCAAAGATTAATAAAGCCGAATTATGCCTTGCATCATACACATTAAAACTTTGTCTTTTATATTTAAGCCCTCCCACAAAGAAGGATAGCCCTCCTACTAATAATAAATTTCCAAGTACAGAGCCCGTTAAAGAAGCTAACACTACCTCAATTAATCCTGCCTGAAGTGCAAAAATTGAAATGATTAGTTCAACAGCGTTACCGAAAGTAGCATTTAATAATCCACCTATTCTAGGACCAGATACAATTGCCAAACTTTCTGTCGCTCTCCCCATAAAACCCGCTAATGCGATAATCGTAATACAATACACAGCGAACATAATTGTTTGAGGCCAATGAAGTGTTTTCCCAAGTACAGACAGTGGTACACCTATAAGCGCTACTATAAGAAATATTTTATTAAACATGCTTTTCATCCTTCCATCGTATGTATTTCTCCTCGATATTATTATTATTCTTCTCCTAACTTGTCCGATTTCATCACAATTGCGTTTAAAAAATCGGATTGAAGAAAACAGTATGAAAGATATTTAAATTATCTTGTTGAAACAGACAGAATTATAAATTATGAAAAGGGGTTAAAATTATGCACTTAAAAGAAAAAATCGCAACTATTATTCAAGGTCAACGTACCGGTGTATTATCTACAGTACGAAATGAGAAACCTCATAGCGCCTTTATGATGTTTTTCCACGAAGATTTTGTACTATATGTTGCAACAGATCGACAATCAAAAAAGATAACAGATATTGAAAACAATCCAAATGTACATGTACTACTTGGTCGTGAAGGAAAAAAATTAGATGAAGATTATATCGAAGTGGAAGGCTTAGCCTCCATCGAGGAAGACTCCACATTAAAAAACAAGTTTTGGAATAATAGCTTAAAGCGTTGGTTACTCGGTCCTGAAGACCCTAATTATGTACTAATTAAAATCAACCCCGATACAATTTATTACATCGATGGTGCCGGTACGACGGAGCCCGAGTTTTTACGACTATAAAGTGAAACAAGCCCCCCTTTAGGTGGGCTTGTTTTGTCGAAAAGTTCTTCTGAAAAAAACAATAAAATAGGTGGAACTTTCTAAAGATTCTGTTATATAATAACATTAACTTAAATAAACTGTATTAAAACAGATTGAGAGGAGAAATAAAATTGATGAAAAGAGAAGAACGTAAAAACATGATTGAGTTTATCGAAAAGAAAAAAGGGATTGAGCGTGACGAATTATTGTTTATGACAGATGATGAAGTAGAACATATTTATAATGTAACGTACTTTTTATATGAAGAAATTGCAGAGTAGTATAATAATCCCCACCTTATGAAAAATATAAGGTGGGGATTATTTCTTTATCTATCCAGCTCTTTGCGAGGCGGTAAAACCCCATTCACTTTATACGTGAGAATGATTTTCATGTATAATAATGTAAGATTGGAGGAATTTTACTATGAGTTCATGGCTCTTATTCGCACTATTATCAGCAATTGCTGCTGCCCTTGTATCTATTTTCGGTAAGATTGGTTTAGATGGAATCGATGCCAATGTTGCTACGACAGTTCGTTCTATTATCATGGCATTATTTATGGTAGGCGTTATTATTATACAAGGTAAATTTCAAAATATTGGCGACGTACTTCTAAATAAAAAAGCACTGCTTTTTATCACATTAAGTGGAGTTGCAGGTGCTTCGTCATGGCTATTTTATTTTCTTGCACTTAAAACAGGAAAAGTTTCACAAGTAGCTCCTGTCGATAAATTAAGCGTCGTATTTTCTATCATTCTCGCTATGATTATACTCGGCGAAAAATTAAACTTTATGACTGGTATTGGTGTTGTCTTTATTACAGCTGGTGTACTATTTATTGCTTTCAGCTAAAAAAACCGCTACTCGCGGTTTTTCTTTTTCTTTATGTAAAACCATACGACACATGTAACAACTACTGAAATGGATAAAATCCATATTCCATAATGATGCAAACTATACTCAACAAAACGCCACTTCTCTCCTAACTTCCAGCCAAGTCCAATAAAAACACTTATCCAAATAAACGCACCACCGTAAGCGTACAAACAAAAACGCCAAAGTGTTAAATTCGACATCCCAGCAAAATACGCTGTTAAATGACGTACTCCTGGGATAAAATAACCAACTATTAAAAGAAATGGGCCATATTTTTCAAATAAAATATGTGTTTTTTCAATGTGATGTTCTTTAATTCTAATTTTCGGGCCATATTTTTTTAAAACAGGGAGTCCAAGTTTTAAACCTAATATGTAGCTTAATGTAATGCCTAACATCGCACCAGCCATCCCACTTAAAAACGCAGCAGTTCCTGACATAACGCCTTTTGAAACGTTATAACCAACGAAAGTCAATAAAAACTCATCTGGTATCGGTAATCCAACAATCCCACCGGCCAAAGCTATAATAATTCCAAAATACCCATAATGTGCGATTAACTCGCCAATATGTTGTTCCATTCGGAAGACACATCCTATACACGATCGTTATTCCATATTGTGCCCTTTCTATCTTTCAGACAAACATGGTATACATATTCACTATACATTGTTTTTATAATGAACTCTACTTCTATCCATTCCTTTAGTAGGAAGAAATTGAACTATTAATCAGTGACCTCGCTCATTCTTAGTGCACATCAATCATGTGCTAGACTCCCGCCTTCTTCCCTTATATCTATCTCTTCTTGAAGGGCTAATCTTACTATCCACAAATACCGGGATTAAAAAATAAAAATTCATATGCTTGTTTTTTTGTTACAATAAAGGAAAGTTACTTTTCGCAACGGTTTAACTCTCAGGAAAAATGATATACCTAGCAAAAACATAGTTTGGTCGATATAATGCAACTTCTACCTATTAAAAGAACATGCACCCTTTACATACAACATCATTTTTCTAAATTATACAGGGGGAACGAACATGACCATTGAAAATCAATTTATCCAAAAGGTTTACTATAAAACATTTTTAACAGAAGAAACTTCTACTCCAGTATCAGAAGTACTCGGTGAAGCATATATAAATGAATCTACAAATGAATTCTCCAACATTTCTAATATTCGCTTTGCTCAAGGTGAATTGTATTACCAAAATAAAGACTTTGAAGCAGCGATATTTAAATGGGAGAAAGTAAATAATGAGCTTGCACTTTGGGCAACCAAAAATATTGCAGATGCTTATTTTGAACTAGGATTCTTACCAAAAGCAGAAGAAATGTATCAATCTATCCAAACGGAAGATACAACTCTTACAATGGAAGTTTCCTTACAACTTCTTTCTCTTTATATCGAACAAGATCGTTTAGGTCTAGCATTTAAGACGATTAGTGAAGCTGTTGCATTTCAACCTGACTATCCAAATATTACTTCAATTGCTCGCTCGTTCTATGAAAAACAAGAAGATTGGAATAACGCCATCGAACTTGCCGTTCAAGAAGGAATTCGAACAAAATCATTACATTGGTTCGATACTTTAATTAATTATGTGAATCAAGGATTTACGAAACAAATCAAACCAGAATATTTCTATGAATCTTTAAAAGCTTTATATGCAATTGATCAAGTCCAATTTAAGGAACTTGTTATCGCTCTTTGGAACAGCTATCAAAATGAAAAATCACATCTACCTTGGATTCAAACAATCAATCATTTATTCTTACATATTGAGACAGACAACAATGACGATTGGCATGAAATTGTTGAACGCTATCAAGATACGTACTTTGAATTAATTACTGGTGAACATTTCATGCATGAAATGCAAGGACTTGTACCTGACTTATTAACAAATTGGTTTAGTTTAACGAGAGCAAAAGACGCCCTATTCGTCTCTGCTGCAGTGTTAGCGTGGAATGAAGTTTCACCTACAACTTTAGAGTCATTACTCGTAAAAAGTGCGGGAGCCCTACTCTCTAATTCAACAGCTGAAACAAATGTAAATATGGAAACTGTTTCTCATTTATTCGAAACAATTGCTGTATGGGCTGAAAAAAATGATGTAGATTTAAGTCATCAATTTACGTTACTCGTTCATGAACTATGTGATTTAAATGTTACAAAATTACTAATTGCGGGAACTAGTGACCATGATAAATTATCATTCGTCAATTCAATATTAGGAGAAAACATCTTAACTGAAACTATAACAACTCCTATTCTATTTAAAGATGATAGCCAAACTGAAATAACAGAATTCACTGCGTTAGATGTGCACAATATACCGAACTTTGATGAATTCCATCAAATAATGGCTACACCTGAACAATCAGAACTTGAGAACAAATGTATAGAAATTAAATTACCAAGTAGATTTTTGAGAAAGAATAAATTTGCATTTCTTGTTACACCATCTGTTCAAGGACAAGTGGATAAAAACAGCTCATATTTTGAATACTTACAAGCCGCAGATAGCCTTATTTACGTATTAAATTCTGCTTCATCGTTACATGGTGAAGAACTTGATACATTACTTTATTTACGTGAACAAGTACCAAACTTACAAATTCATTTCGTATTACACACAAATAGTGCGGATACGAATGAAAAACTAATAAGTAAGATGAAAGTCCATTTCCCAAATGCGCAGTTCTTCCCATACTCTCCTTCACAAGAGGGGAGCCAACAACTTGGGGACGTGACAGAGTCTATTCTTTCTAATCTAGCAGAACGCGATATAGAACAAGAACGTATCGAAAAACTAATATGGTTTACTCAAAAGACAATCGCATACCTTGTAAATGAACGTGTGGAATTAGAAAATACATTAGTCAAATCAGTACGCTGGAATAAACATATCTCAGTAAAACTAAACGGATTTATTAACAATCTTACTGCTCTTGAAAAAGATAAAATTCGTTCTATTACAGAATCTTATCTTTTAACGAAAGAAGAAATCACACGAGATATCCATTCTCAAATTCCTGAATTATTACAGAGCTGCTCTGACCTTGTTCAAGAAGATAGTGATTTCAAATTAGTTCATGAAGAATTAAATACTGCGATGAACGAACGAATTCAAAAACATGTACAGCAAGTGCTTCTCCCTAAATTTACTGGGTTTATTCAAGAGTGGATTGAAACAGCGCATAATGAATTTATTCAAGCTCAATCTTATTTAGATGAAATGAGTGAAACGTTTAATAAATTATATAAAGAAGAACGTATGAAACTTCCTTGCGATTTCAAATTACTAGATGATTGGCATCGAGATGTTGTACGTATGACAAATAGAATTACAGTATCGAACATCAATATTTTATTACGCTTTACACCGACACAATTTTTCTTAAAGAGTGCAGGAAAACTATTTGGTAACATGCAAAAAAATCAATCTATGCTTGCAAACAAATATAAACAATACATTGAAACGGAAGACTATACGGAAATTGCTCAAACAATCTCAAAACAATTCTTCCTTCAATTTGAAGTATTTGAAGGCGCATTAGAACGAGATATCATGATGTTCTTTAAAGATCCACTTAGCATATTGAAACAAAATGTAGAAGCCGCTCAACTTGAAATACAGGAAGACGAGCAAACATTAGCAACGTTAAGAAGCAATCCAGAAACTTATCACGATCCGTTAGCATTCTTTAAACTGCAACTATTGCAGCACAAATTCGTTTTAAGTACGAACAAAAACAATGAAGACGTCTATGAATTTAATGAGTCTCCTACGATTTAACATAAAGTGAAACTTTAATCAGTGTGGGTTCTTCATCCCCCACCTAACTTCCTTGCTTTCGCTGAATTTTGAGATGGGGGTCTTACTGCCCATTAAAGCGGGATAAAAAACCAAGCAAACTGAAATTTGCTTGGTTTTTTACTTTAATTCATTATTTTCATATGTTCGAACGGATAATAAATTGCCGCTAATTCTCCTAATACATCCGCTTTATCAATGAGTCCTAAACCATTTCTACTATCTCTGCTTATTAAGCGATTATCTCCCATAACAAAAATCTTATTTTTAGGAACTGTAATCGGTCCAAAGTCCTCCGTTAAATTCATAAGTTTTTTTTCAGCTTGTTTTTTATTACTATACAAATACGCTTCCTCTATCACTTCATGATTCACATATAATTGATCATTTCTCACCTCAATAACATCACCAGGCAAACCAATAACCCTTTTCACATAAAAATTATCTGTCTTTACAACAATAATATCTTCTCTCCCATAACTTTCAAATTGCTTTGCCAACTTATTCACAATCACCTTATCCCCATCTTGTAACGTCGGCTTCATAGAAGCCCCTTTTACAGTCGTAGGAAAAAATACGAAAATTTTCACCAAAAACACGAGCAAACAAGCAATTGCAATTGTTCCAAAGAATTCACGCAAACGTTTTTTCTTTTGCATCATTCCACCATCTCATCGTCTTTTTACTTTTATTATAAAGACTTCAACCGTGTATTTTCCACAAAATTCTGAATTATACAATTCTAATATTACAAAAATATAAATAATAATATTCAATAATGTATTATTTTGATATACTATATCTTGCATTTATCATTATATTTTTAGTTACTTAGGAGGACTTTTTCTATGAAAGTTATGCTTAAAAATGAAAATACCGGTCAAATTAAACAAGCAAAAATTGGTTTTAGTTGGACTGTATTTTTCTTTGGTTTCTTCCCTGCTATATTCCGTGGAGACTGGAAATGGTTTTTAATTATTTTAGTCGCTAGTATGTTTACATTCGGATTCTCTAACTTAGTCTTCTGCTTTATTTATAACAAGCTTTACATCAATGATTTATTATCCCAAGGTTATAAAGCAGCAGATGAATACAGCCTTTCTGCTCTACAACAAAAAAACATTGTAGCATAGTAACAAAAAAGATACTCTTCAAATAGTCTATCCACTATTCGAAGAGTACCTTTTTATATTCCCACATATACAATACACATTTGAGCCGCTACATATGTAAACCAAATCCAAAGTGGTTCATACTTTAATTTGCGTCCTCCAATATCTGTCACGCCAATAATAAAATCAGAAATGACAAATAGTAAGCCACCAAAAGCTGGTATCCACCATATTCCTGTATTCTCATAGTATAAGGCGAACGCAAAGCAAGCCATGCCTCCAACCCACAATCCGTAAATTAGCGCTCCTATCGTAAACAATTTATCCTGTTTCTCATTTCGAATAAAGAAGAACCATCCTATAATGAGAAAGAGTCCGTATACGAGTAAACCAATCCAAAAACCATTCCATGAAATGCCTGTTTGCAAAAATGCTTTTACATAAAAACAATGCGCAAGCGCGAAAGTAATCATCCCTCCAATTAGCCTGTGACCAATTGGAATTAAACCTGCCATAAATAAATCCCCTACAGTTGATAACGTCATACCTAGTGCAACCCACGTACTATAATCTACTGATGGATCTTGTAACCATATCCAAATTGCACTTGCTGTTAACGAAAAACTAAGAATAAGACGCACCGCTAAAGGTAACGGCATATTATTTCTTGTCTTTTTTGTCTGCCCTATTGCATAAATTGCACCAATTAAAAAAAGAATGATTTGTGCAATTAACACCATGTAAAGTAGATTCATAATATGTTCTCCTCAATAAATGCTTTTTGTATCTTTTTTCGTGACACCTGGTCTATTATCCTTTTTCTATACAAAAAAAGAAGAACAGTACTGTTCTTCCATTGTAATCGTCTTCCCTTTGCCTATGCTACTTGTTTTTCTTGTTCTATTTTTTGCTTAGCTGGTGTCCGATTCACCACAATAATTCCCGCAGCTACACACGCTAAACCGAATAGTACGAATGAGTGAATTGCTTCTCCTAAAATCATGCTCGATAATAGCACACCAAATACGGGTATGAAGAACATATACATTGATACTTTTCCAACCTTGTTGTACTTCATAATTGTATTCCAAATGCAAAATCCTGCTGCGGATAAGAAAGATAAATAGATAAGCATTAGTATTGCATGTATACTAAATGTAAATGGCATAACTCCAACTTGCAAAGCCCCTATACATAATAGTCCGATAGAACCAAAAATCATTTGGTAGGCTGTCATATAGCCAATATCTAATGTTTTACTACCTTCTTTCGCCAATATATTCCCATATGAATACAACATTGCTGCACTCAGAAGTAATAAGCTACCGATTCCGAAATGGAATGACAAACTACCATCACTCGGCACGTTTACTAAAATGACACCACAGAAGCCGATAGAAACTCCAATTACTTTTCTCACATTAAGAGCATCATCTTTATATAAAAAATGTGCGAGTAAAATTTGAAAGAATGATGATGTTCCTGAAATGATAGCTCCTTCAATACCAGAACTATAGCTCATTCCAATATAAAAACATATATATTGAAGAAATGTTTGAAATAAACCAATTTGTACTAACTGCTTCCCCGTTCCTTTTTTGAAGCTCATATCTTTTCCTAACGCTTTAAAGAAGAATAAAAGCATAACCCCAGATAAAAAGAAACGATAGCCAGCAAATAATATTTGCTCTCCAACTTCTTGTGGCTGAATTCCAAGTTCAGCATAACTTAATTTAATAAAAGGAAATGCGCTTCCCCATAAAAAAGTTGCTACTATTGCAGCAATAAATACGCCAATCGGATGGGTAAAAAATTTCTCTGTCTTCACTTGTTGTCTTCCTTTCCGACCTTTTTATGAACAGTATTCATATATACCAAAGGAATTGAGAAAACACAAGTTTTCAGTTTCTAAACAAACAAAAACATATCATCTAACGAAAACATATGCTATACTATAGAATAATTACAACATAATAACTATTAAAATCAGTTTCAACAGAAATGCTGCTATCCATTATGGATGGCAGCTTTCGTCGTTTTATAGGGGTTTCGATTTTGATTCTTTTTCTCAATAAGAATTTGGAAGGAGCGAGTAGTAATGAACTCAGAAGTAAAAACATTACAAGTACAAAAGTCTATTTCTCATCCCTCTTTATGGGATACATTAAAGAAACATTATGAACTTATATTTGCAATCGCATCTGGTATTTTCATTTTAGCTGGTTGGTTATTCACAAAGAACGATGTAATGAATGTAGGCATTACTTGCTATATCCTTGCTTATATAGTTGGTGGATATGCAAAAGCAAAAGAAGGTATTGAAGATACAATTGAGGAGAAAGAGCTAAATGTCGAAATGCTTATGCTCTTTGCTGCTATCGGTGCTGCAATCATTGGCTACTGGGCAGAAGGCGCGATTTTAATCTTTATCTTCGCACTAAGCGGTGCAATGGAATCTTATACATTGAGTAAAAGCCAAAAAGAAATTTCAGCACTTCTTGATCTACAACCTGAAGAAGCATTACGTATTTCAAATGGAACCGAGGAACGTGTTCCTGTTGGACGATTACAAATTAACGACATTATTCTAATTAAACCAGGTGAGCGCGTTCCTGCTGACGGTACAATTCATAGCGGTGAAACAAATATCGATGAGGCAGCGATTACTGGTGAACCCATTCCAAATGAAAAAAAATATGGTGATGAAGTATTTGCTGGTACTGTAAATTTACGCGGTGCTATCGAAGTTACAATTACGAAGCCGAGCGATCAAACATTATTCCAAAAGATTATCCGTCTCGTTCAAAGTGCACAAAGTGAAAAATCATCATCACAACTATTCATCGAAAAGTTTGAAGGAACATATGTAAAAGGTGTACTACTCGTTGTTGCGCTTATGATGTTCGTCCCTCATTTCTTGCTGGATTGGAGCTGGAATGAAACGTTTTATCGCGCTATGATTTTACTTGTAGTCGCATCTCCTTGTGCACTCGTTGCTGCCATTACACCAGCAACGTTATCTGCTATTTCTAACGGCGCAAGAAACGGAATTCTCTTTAAAGGTGGCATACATTTAGAACGTCTCGCTTCAGTAAAAGCTATTGCCTTTGATAAAACAGGAACATTAACAGAAGGAAAACCTACTGTAACAGATGTATATGTTCGAGAAAATATGACAGAAAAAGAAGTACTTTCTATTACAGCAGCAATTGAAAGTCACTCTACACATCCTTTAGCTGAATCTATTGTGAAATATGCCAAACATGCGTATGACATTACGTTAAAAAAACCAGAAAACGTTGAAGATGTAACTGGTTTTGGGCTAAAAGGAATATTCGAAAACAAAGCTTATAAAATAGGTAAAGCTGATTTTATCGGTGAAGAAACAAAGACATTTCATAATGGTATTTCTGCCTCACTTGAAAAAGAAGGTAAAACTGTGGTTTATATTAGTGATGAGGATGGCATCCTTGGACTTATCGCTTTAAAAGATACTCTTCGCCAAGAGACAATAGCTGCTATTCGCGAATTACAAAGCATCGGTGTCGAGGCCATTATGATTACTGGTGATAATGAAGAAACAGCAAAAGCTATTGCCTCTGAAAGTAATATAAAGGAATATTACGCATCATGCTTACCAGAAACAAAGGTTGAAACGATTAAAAAGCTAAAAGAAAAATACGGGACAGTAGCAATGGTTGGAGATGGTATAAATGATGCCCCTGCACTCGCTACTGCTAGCATTGGTGTAGCGATGGGAGAAGGAACAGACGTAGCTTTAGAAACGGCAGACGTTGTACTTATGAAGAACGAGTTATCTCGACTTTCACAAGCAATTCGTTTATCAAAACGAATGAACCGTATTGTAAAGCAAAACGTAATCTTTTCACTAGCTGTAATTGCAATGCTCATTTGTTCAAACTTCTTACAATTTTTAGCTCTTCCATTCGGTGTTATTGGGCATGAAGGAAGTACGATTCTTGTTATTTTGAATGGCTTACGATTATTAAAAGGCAGCAAATAAAACGGGTCCCTCATAGAGGACCCGTTTTTTCTAATGGTAGCTATTATGACCGTTCGCACTACCACTCGTTTTATGCTTTGGATGCGAACTGCTCTTTTGCTTATTGTTATTTTTATTGTTGTGATTCTTTTTATTATTACTCATGAAATATCCCCCCTGTTCCTTTTTATTATGGAACAAGAGCTCACTTTTCATTACGGGAATTATTGTCACCCGTCCTATAATGATGGAGTAAACCATTAATTTCGCCGCCAAGTAAAATTACCCATCCAGTTAAGTAAAACCATAACATTAAAATAATAATACCACCGAGACCACCATATGTATTGGCGTAATTCGCAAACTTATCTACATAATAAGCAAATGAGTACGATACCACAATCCATCCTACAGTAGCAAATGTTGCTCCTGAAATGACTTCTCTTCTTTTTAATTTTCGATCTGGTGCAAATGTATATAAAAAACTAAACAATGCAAATAACACGAAGAAACTCGCTACTAAACGCGTAATACTCCACACGTAAGAAAAGCTATCCGATAAACCAATTGCTTTAAATACAGCTGCCCCAATGACTTGTCCAAACACTGGAACAATTAGCGCAAACACAATCATAAAAATAATCGCTAACGTAAACACAATTGATAAAGCTCTCGTTTTAATAAAAGAACGTGTTTCCGTTACATCATACGCACGGTTAAAAGCATTCATCACCGCATTTACACCATTTGAAGCAAACCATAGCATTGATAATAAACCAAATGATAATAAACCACCATTTTGCTCATTTACAACTTTATCAACGTTTACTTCAATTAAAGACATTGCATCTTCGGGTACGTACGGTTCTAATAAGTTGAGCACACTTTCTGTTTGAAGGTCAATGAATCCAAGAAGCGTAATTAAGAAAACAAGCCCAGGAAAAATCGCAAGCAAGAAGAAATAAGCAAGCTGTGCTGCCAAGCCCGCTACATCATCGCGCATCGTTCGGTCATATAAATCTTTACCAAACGAATAAGTACGATTTCTTCTCACCTTTTCTAAAATTTTTCTCATATATGGTTAAACGCTTTTCTTCTCTTCTTTATCTTGCTTCAACTCAATGTACGCTTCAGTTTTTTTTTCCTCTACATTGGAGTCTTTCATAAATAGTTCACGCGCTTCTTTCATACCGCCATCTTCAGCAACTACCGGCTCTTCTTCTGCCTTCAGCTCATCTACCTTTGGAGAAACAGCTTGAATTTCAATCGTTTCTGGCTTCTCTGCTGGCTCAACCTTTTTCTTACTAAAAATTTCTTTCGTTTCTTTTAACGTCTCTACAACAGACGGCGTCAATTTTTTAATTTCTGCTACTTTTGCTTTCACTACATTTAAATCAGCAAGTTCGCGTCCTTTATCTGTAACAGTTTGCACTTTTTCTTTGATCTTTGCATTTTCACCAATTTCAATCATCTTTGTTTTTGCTTTTTCTGCAGTATTTTTTACTTTTTCACGGTTTTCTTTCTTCAACATAGATACAGCTACACCTGCAGCTACACCAATCGCAATGTTTCGAGCAATATTATTTTTCTTTGCCATATTCCTTCACCCTTTCATTTCTTATGTTAGAAAGTATTTCTTTCTAAGCTTCCTCATATTCCTTGTTCTTTTCGAATGAAAGCTAATAGCTTTGCACACCCTTCTGTTACAAGGTCATATACTTCTTGGAAATTCCCTGTATAGTAAGGGTCGGGAACGTCTGTCCAGCCACCGTCTGGAACAAAATCGGACAGCCTACCAATATAGCCTCCAGTTTTACCTAAACTTTTTAAATCTGCTATATTCTTGTTGTCCATGGCAATAATATAATCAAACTTTGTTAAGTCTTCTTTTTCTACTTGCCTTGCTTTAATTCCTTCAAAAGTGACTGCATTTTCTTTTAAAATTTTTTGTGTTCCTTTATGTGGCGGATGGCCAACATGCCAATCTCCAGTTCCTGCAGAATCAATGACAATTTTCTCTTCGAGTCCCTCTTTTACGACAAGATCTCGAAAAATCGCTTCTGCCATTGGAGAACGACAAATGTTCCCAAGACAAACAAACAATACTTGAACCATATTTTTGTTTCTTCCTTTCTTGGTGCATTTCTTTATATATACTTATAGTATAAACAACCAATTATTAAATATAAAGGAAATCCCTACTAATTTAATAGGATTGAAAAGATTCATTAACGAAAATGATAAAAAATGTTAAGATAACCTTATGTTATTTTAAAGGGGGACACTTCGGTGGATTTATCCGTAAAGTCAGAAGAAAATGTTGAATATATGGTCGAAGCTATTAAAGAAAAATTACGTATGGTTAATGCTGGAGCGATGAGAGCTGCTAGCTTTAATGAAGAAATGTACGAAGACTTACGTGACATTTATGAGCATGTTATGAAACGTGAAACATTCAGCATTAGTGAAATGCAAGCTATTACAGAAGAATTAGGTACATTAATTAAAAAGTAAAAAGCCTCGTTTATGAGGCTCTTTTTTATTTCCAACAAATTCATGACAACTCTTCTCTTTCCCTCAAGCAACTGTAAAATATTGTACAATAGAAGTAGAACCTCACCTTAGATTTTTTCTCCATACATACTACTCACAAATAATAGCAACACTACCATTGCTAACTGTTTTTACTGGAGGTGCTTACTTATGAGCAATTGGTACAGTAAGACGAAAGATCAAACATTAATCGACTTAGAAACAAATGAACAACACGGTTTAACAGAAGAAATTGCAAGTGAACGTTTAAAGCAATACGGTTCTAATGAATTAGCTACAAAACAAAAACGCACTTTATGGCAACGTATTTTCGCCCAAATTAATGACGTCCTCGTATATGTCCTTATTATTGCTGCTCTTATTTCAGCCTTTGTAGGTGAATGGGCTGATGCAAGTATTATTGCGCTCGTTGTAGTTTTAAATGCTGTTATCGGTGTCGTCCAAGAATCGAAAGCAGAACAAGCTTTAGAGGCATTGAAAAAGATGGCGACACCTAAAGCTATCGTCAAGCGAGATGGTGAACTAAAAGAAATTCCATCTGAGCACGTCGTTCCAGGTGATATCGTTATGCTCGACGCCGGACGATATATCCCATGCGATTTACGCCTTATCGAAACCGCAAATTTAAAAGTTGAAGAATCTGCTCTAACTGGTGAATCTGTCCCTGTTGATAAAGATGCAATCTACCACCCTTCCATGCAAAGTGATGAACAAGTACCACTCGGTGATCAAAAAAACATGGCCTTCATGTCTACCCTTGTAACATACGGAAGAGGCGTCGGTGTTGCTGTTGAAACTGGAATGAACTCACAAATTGGTAAGATTGCTACCCTGTTGCATGAAGCAGACGATGATATGACACCACTTCAAAAAAGCTTAGCACAAGTCGGAAAGTATTTAGGCTTTGTTGCTGTAGCGATTTGTATCGTTATGTTTCTCATCGGCTTTTTACAAGGACGAGATACACTAGAAATGTTTATGACTGCTATTAGTTTAGCCGTTGCAGCTATTCCAGAAGGTTTGCCAGCTATCGTTTCCATCGTTCTTGCAATTGGTGTGCAGCGTATGATTAAACAAAATGTTATCATTCGGAAACTACCAGCTGTCGAAGCTCTCGGTTCTGTCACAATTATTTGTTCAGATAAAACAGGTACGTTAACACAAAATAAAATGACCGTTACTCACTTTTATAGTGATAACACATACGATCAATTAGAAAATTTAAATGTAAATAATAATGTGCAACGTCTATTGTTAGAAAATATGGTGCTATGTAACGATGCGTCTTACAACAATGAATCACAAACGGGAGACCCGACTGAAATTGCTCTTCTCGTTGCCGGAAGCACTTTTAATATGCAAAAAGATTATTTAGAAAAAATACATGAACGCGTTAACGAGATGCCTTTCGATTCAGATCGTAAAATGATGTCAACCGTGCATACATACGATGACAGCTATTATAGCATGACGAAAGGTGCTATCGATAAGCTCTTACCTCGATGTACCCACATATTGAAAAACGGTAAAATCGAAGTTCTAACAGAGGCTGATAAAAATCAAATATTAGAAGCTGCCGGGGCAATGTCCCGAGAAGCTTTAAGAGTACTTTCATTCGCATTTAAACAATACAATTCAAGCAATGTGGATATAGATCATCTCGAAGAAAACCTCATCTTTATTGGTCTTGTCGGTATGATTGATCCACCGCGAACTGAAGTAAAAGATTCCATTACAGAATGTAAAAAAGCCGGTATTCGCACAGTTATGATTACTGGTGACCATAAAGATACCGCCTTCGCCATTGCCAAAGAACTTGGTATTGCTGAAGACATATGTGAAATTATGATTGGAACTGAATTAGATAACATTTCAGATACAGAACTAGCAAGCAAAATTGATCACTTACATGTATTCGCTAGAGTCTCTCCAGAACATAAAGTAAAGATCGTAAAAGCATTACGTGCAAAAGGCAATATCGTTTCTATGACTGGTGATGGCGTCAATGACGCTCCATCTTTAAAACAAGCAGATGTTGGCGTAGCGATGGGCATTACAGGAACAGACGTTGCAAAAGGGGCAGCGGATGTCGTATTAACAGATGATAATTTCTCATCTATCGTGAAAGCTGTTGAGGAAGGTAGAAACATTTATCGTAACATAAAAAAATCAATTCTCTTCCTACTCTCTTGTAACTTCGGAGAAATTATCACTTTATTTTTAGCCATTTTACTCGGCTGGGCAACACCACTACGACCTATTCACATTTTGTGGGTAAATTTAATTACAGATACGCTGCCTGCATTATCACTTGGGGTTGATCCTGAAGATCCTGATGTGATGAAGGAAAAACCACGACATGCGAAAGAAAGCTTATTTAGCGGTAGCGTTCCTTTCCTTATTTTCAATGGGGTTGTCATTGGACTTTTAACGCTAATAGCCTTTATCGCCGGAGCAAAGTTCTATACTGGAGATACAAATTTATTCCCTCTTTTCCCAGAGCGAATTGATGAGGATGCTCTATTACACGCTCAAACGATGGCATTTGTCGTTCTTAGTTTTTCTCAGCTCGTTCATTCATTTAACTTGCGTTCAAGAACGAAATCAATTTTTTCAATTGGGATTTTTACAAATAAATATTTAGTCTTCTCCCTTCTTATCGGTGTTCTTATGCAAGTTTGTATCATCTCCATTCCGCCCCTTGCAAATATATTCGGTGTGCATGCATTAACGCTGCGAGATTGGGGATTTGTTCTCTTATTAAGTATCATTCCGCTCGTTGTGAATGAAATCATTAAATTAGCGAAGAAAAACTAAAAGGCAATGAGGAATAGTCCTCATTGCCTTTTCATTTACCCTTGTAATTCTTTTTTAATGTTCTCCGTTAATGTAGCCATACGTTTGCGACTTTCTTCACGCTCACGTTTGTTTTGCTCTTCAATTTGTTGTGTTTCTTGCATACCTCTTGAAATAATGTTCCAAGTTTCCTCGAGTATTTCCATCTTAATACTAGAAGAACCGGATAATCTCGCTACTTCCACACTTTGCGTTGCGATATTTTGTGCATTTTTCTTAAGTAATTCATTTGTACGGCGATCCAGTTCAGCCATGGAATCTGCAACAAGCTTTTGACGCTTCGCATTTACCGCTTGAATGATACCATTTTTAAAGATAGGAATCGTCGTAATAAATGCTGTATTGATTTTACCAATTAATTTATTATTACCACGTTGAATCATTCGAATTTGTGGTGCTGTCAGTAACGCAACCATACGCGCTTTTTCTAAATCATCAATACGTTGTTCTAAAATTTCAACAGAGTTTTTAAGCGACTCTAATTCAATACCTGCTAATTGATCATTATTACGTACACGCTCTTCATACATCGGAACTAACTCTGTATTTAAACGCTCTAATAACATTTCTCCTGCTACTACGTATTTTTCTAAGTCTAAATAATATTTTAAGTTTTGCTCATATAAACCATCTAACGTACCAATTGATTTTTTCATTTCATCTTGATACTTCGTAATTTCCACATACACTTTATCAATTTCACGGCCCATCGTTTGATACTTGCTAAAGATTTGTTCAATCATTTTATCCGCTTTTTTGAACATACGTGAGAAGAAACCACTTTTCTCTTCCGCAAAGTCTTTGCTATCGAATCGGTCCATAATTTTACCAAGCTGTTTTAATAATTCACCAGAATCTTCTATCTTTGATAATGACATCGTATGTAAAATTTGATCAGCAAAACGTGAAATTTCCATAGAAGGTTCTTTTCCAAGTTCAATTAATTCTAATTGATCTTTAATATCTACCGCATTATAAATACGTTGTACATCCGCATCTTGTCTAAGTTGCAAGCGAACATCTTGTGCTGTTTGCTCATTTAATTCTGTTTTCGAATCTAGTACGACTGGGTTATTCATATGGTATTCTCCCTTTCCTTATAAAAATGGACGAAATAGTCCTTTTATTGTTTGTGATAAATTTTTATAGGCTGATGAACCATGAAACTCAAGATCGAAATTAACTTCTTCAAGCCAATGTGAATCAAATGCCCCAGCTTCAATATACGGTTCAATATCGTTTCTTCCCGTTGGATTGAAATGGAATACATCTACTCCAATTTGATTTAAAAATAGTAATAAAACAGCATCAGAACGAGTTAACTCTCCACTCTTCTCATTATTAAATATAACAATTTTCGGTACATCTTGTGAATAATCAAATTTCTCAAGCTGTTCTAAAATATTCGGTGGTATTTGAGAAAGTTGCGCGAAAACATATAGCGCTACATCTTGTTTCGTCTCTTTTGCAATTGGTTTACACATTTCACTTTCACACGTATGGATAATCGCTTCTGCAATACCATGTTGTAATCCTTCTGGCAATCGTTTATGCGGCCACCAATGACTGTTCATAATTAAATCTGGATGCAATTTCCCTCCGCGGTCTAATGCATCTCGATAATGGTATTCGAAATTTGCTTTTTGTTCTTTCGTAAACGGAAATGTATTAATTAATAAACTGTTATCAAATGATGTAACAGCCTTTAATCGCTGAAAATACTCTTTATCATTCTTTGAAACACCTGATATTTTCGCAAATAGGGATGGAATATAAATGTGTTTATTTTCAACAAAGAATGTCGGGCGTACAAACGCCTTTTCTTTCGTAATTAAAAATAGTTCATCGTATGTTGTTTTTAATGTACGTGCTACAGGTGTATAGGAACGGAATTGCCACGGCTTGTATAATAGTGAATTATCGTGGTGAAGTACTTGTTCAATTTCTTTTGAAGCTTGATATGCCACTGTTGCAACACGCTCGCGGCGGCGATCTGGAAATGGCTCAAGAGAAATACGACTTGGATGAGACACAATAAAACTTCTTCCTTCCTCATCAACATTCTCAAATCCATCTTTTCCTTCTGGGTGATAATAAAGTACATCGCAGCCGAGCATAATAAGAAAGTATAAGAAATATATACGGCTTTCCTGTGCATCACCGTACCAAACAATACGCGGCATTTGTTTCTTATAGTTAATCGTAGAGAACCACTTCGCTACGTAATTTTCGCTTAATTTAATCATGTCGATTAAGAAACGACGGAAGCCTTCTGTCTTTAGAGATTGATTATGTTGTTTCTCATATAATTTCAATACAGAAATAAATGTTGTATGTATATAATGCTGTAAATCCGGATTGTCTACTTTCGGTAAAAGTTGTTTCCCAGATAAGTGTGCCACTAGCCTATTTACTGTTAGACCATTTGGTGCTTCTTGATGTAATCCGAACACTTCTTGAATGTGACGAAGCTTTTCTGAATCAATCACTTTATTTAAATTTTGTTCATGTAAAACTTCAATTCCTTTCGCTTCACTATAATCAAACAGTTCATTAAAATATTCATCTACATCGTTCGGAACGCCAAGGATTCGACATGCTATATAACTAAATTTCATCTCATTCTCTGTCAGCTCATATTGTGGACGTTTTTCTAAAAGCGTTTCAAATTGCTTTACATCTGATTCATCTTTTAATGCATATGGTTGAAGTGTAAAACGTGAAAACACAACAGTTCACCTCCAAAAACATTTACTTTTTCTAAGTCTTTCTTCTATTATAAACTATTTTTGGTTATAAAAAATGGGCGCTCGCAAAACGAGCAAACCCATTTCAATTATTTATTGTCTTCTTTAGTAGCAGCAACTTCTTCTTTAGCTTGTCCAGAATTCTTCACGTAGTGAAGTACAAATGTTGCTCCAAATGCTACAACTAAAATAACGAAGAACAATGTATGGCTTATTTCAATATGAATAACAGACAATAGCATTTTTGTTGCAATAATTAAGATTAAAATATATGCTGTCGTTTCAAGTTCTGGGATACGCTCTAACAACTTTAAGAATACACCAGCGATACCACGCATCATTAAAATACCGAGCATTCCGCCTAACAATAGAATCCAAACTTCATTTGATACACCAAATGCAGCAAGTACACTATCTACAGAGAACGCGATATCCATTAATTCGACCATCGCAACCGTTCCCCAGAAGACACCAAACATTCTGAAGAGAATACTGTTTTGGTTCATACCATGAGCTTCCTCTTCTTCTGCATTACCTTTTCTTTTATCAATAAAGTATTTAATTGAAAGCCAAGCTAAGTAAAGTGCACCTAACACTTTTACCCATGCTAATTTAATTAAGAACATTCCAATTCCAATCGCAATAAAGCGGAATAAATACGCTCCAATAAGTCCATAGAATAAAGCCTTTTTACGCTTCTCTTCTGGAAGGTGTTTTACCATTACCGCTAATACAAGTGCATTATCAGCAGATAACAATCCTTCAAGTACAACAAGTGTACCTATTAATCCCCACGATACTGGATCTTGCAACACTTTAATCCACATGTCCAAGTCGAAAAACTGAGCATACGTATCAAGGATTCCTTGCAAAATACTCATCTTACCTTTATCCCCTATTCTTTGCTAGATTTATAGAAAGGTCAAAAAAAGGAAACGAATATCGTTTCCTTTCTATGCATCCAAGCCATACGCTCTTACAAGCGCACCTAAACCACCTTGGAATCCACTTCCTACTGCATTAAACTTCCACTGTCCATTATGACGATATAATTCACAAAAGACAACTGCTGTTTCGATAGAGAAATCTTCCCCTAAATCGAAGCGAAGAACTTCTTCATTCGTTTCTTCGTTTGCTAAACGAACGAAAGCATTTCCTACTTGTCCAAAGTTTTGACTACGACCTTCCGCATCATAAATCGTAACTGTAATAGCAATTTTGTGCACATCTGCTGGAACTTTCTTCAAATCTATAACAAGTTGCTCATCGTCGCCTTCACCTTCACCCGTTCGGTTATCACCTGTATGTAAAACTGATCCACAAGGAGACTGTAAATTATTATAGAAAATAAAATCAGTTTCCTTCGTACATTTTCCGTTCATATCTAATAAAAAGGCAGATGCATCTAAATCGAAATCAGCTCCACCATCATAAGACTTAATATCCCACCCAAGACCAATTACTGCTTTTGTTAAGCCAGGGCTTGTTTTACCTAAATCGATTTTCTGTCCTTTTTGTAACTGAATAGCCATTTATATTCACCTCTATATTTTTATCTAAAAAAATATATCCATCAGTAAACATGCATTTCATCGATGGATATATTAATCTATTACTCTACATCTAAACCAAAGTTATTGCATAGAGACGCTAATCCACCTTGGAATCCACTTCCGATTGCATTGAACTTCCAATCACCTGCATGGCGGTATAATTCGCCTACTACAACAGCTGTTTCAATGGAGAAATCTTCTCCTAAATCGTAACGAATTAACTCTGCATTCTTTTCTTCATCTACAATACGTACGAATGAGTTAGAAACTTGACCAAAGTTTTGGCTACGGCCTTCTCCATCGTAAATTGTGATTGTGAAACAAATACGTTCGATATGTGCAGGTACATTTTTCAAATCTACTTTAATCGCTTCGTCATCGCCTTCGCCTTCACCCGTTCTGTTATCTCCTAAATGCTCTACAGCACCATTCGCGCCTTTTGGGTTATTATAGAAAACGAAATCCTCTGCGCCTGAAACTTTACCGTTCGCACCTACTAAAAAGATACTAACATCTAAATCAAAATCAGCTTGTCCATCATAACGGTTCGTATCCCAGCCAAGCCCTACAAGTACTTTTGATAAACCTGGATTTGTTTTTGTTAAATCTACCTTTTGTCCCTTTTTTAAAGAAATAGATGCCATTTTAAATTCCTCCTTAGTTTATCCTATTGATAACGTGATACAATCTCACTTAAGTTTTTATCTTGTGTGCCTTCTCCAACTGCTGAAAACTTCCACTCATTTTCGTATCGATACATTTCTCCTGCAATTAAAGTTGTTTTACTAGCATAGTTTTCTGATAAATTATAACGTGCTAATTCCTCACCTGTATGAGGATTTTGAATACGAATGTAAGCATTACGAATCATACCAAAGTCTTGACGTCTGTTTACACAATCATAAATATTTACAACGAATACTAAACGGTTAATACGACTTGGGACTTTATGCAATTCTACAAAGATTGTTTCATCGTCACCTTCGCCTTCACCTGTTAAATTATCTCCTGAATGAATAATACTACCACAAGTAGAAAGTTTGTTTCCGAAGTATACTAAATCGTTTTTATTAACAAAACGATCTCCTTCTAACATAACAACAGATGCATCACAATCTACATTTGGTTTACTTCCAAATAATGAAGACAGAAACCCACCTGATTGCCCAATTGGATCCCAGCCTAAGCCAACCTGTAGTTTTGCTACTTTTGGTTGTCCTTTCGTTAAATCGATCTTTTGACCTTTTTCTAAAATAATAGGCATGCAGTTTCTTCCTTTCTACAAAGCATTTTCCAAGACGGAAAATATTGTATTCTTCCCTTATATTGTAGCATTATTTACCTAGTGATAAAAAGGATAAATTCTCAGTTATATGAAAACATTCATATAATTTACTTATGATGATGTAAGAAGTGGTAAATAGCACCAACCATTCCTGCACAATTACCGTTTTGCGCAAGTTCAATCTCACAATTACTATAAATCTCTTTATTTAAGTATTTACTGACCGCTTCTTTTACTTCTTTTAAAAACTCATTTCCCCTATCAGTAATTCCTCCACCTATAACAATCACTTCTGGATTAAAAATATAAGCAAGGTTACTAATTCCAATCGCTAAATGTTTAAAGAAAACCTCAACTGCTTGGGTAACTTCCCTATCACCTTTATCATACAGTTCGAAAATCTTTTTTCCATTCCAATCACTTTCATCTTTATATTTTCGCACAAGACGAATTAACCCTGAAATGGAAGCGATCTCTTCAAACGGCTTTCCTTCTATTAACATATTTCCCCATTCGCCAGCACTAAACAAATGCCCTCTATATAACTCTCCATCTATAAAAATTGCTCCTCCAATACCAGTTCCAAGGGTGAGCATAATAAAGTTTTCTTTCTCTCTTGCACTACCATTCCACTTTTCTCCGAACGCTGCACAATTCACATCATTATCAATGGATACAGGAACTTTTAATACCTCTTGCAATCTATTCATAATAGGAATCATACTATAGCCCGGAATATGATCCGCACCTCCCGTCACAATCCCTTTATTAACGTCAACAATTCCCGCAGTACTAATGCCAATTCCCGAAATCGTATGTTTACCCATTAAATTTTTTGATAAAAGAATGAGTTTTTGAATGATTTGTTCCCCGCCCAAGTGAATTTCCGTTGGAACTGTTTTATGCTTTAGTACTGTTCCTGTTTCTGAAACAATTCCATATTTAATTTGTGTACCACCAATATCAAATGCAATATACTCTTTCATCTGCTGTCACTTCCTCTACTGTAATGGGTGTGAAATTCCCACCACTCTACTATTATAAAGAATTTACACTCACTCTTTTCTCTCTTTAGAAATATACCACCTTTTTCTATATATAGTTTTTTTTGCATAAAACTCTTTTTCCTATGAAATATTACAAAGAGATGTATTTTAGATGGAATATTAATGTTTCAGGAGGAAATCAATGACGAAAATTTTCATTTTAGCATCAACTCTTTCTTTATCTTTTTTTAGTGGTTTAAATATCGGTAATGCAGCAACAGAAAACTTCTCTCCAGTAACAAATGCGATTGTACAAAATAACGATCATTTCGCAGAAGGTAACTCAAAAGATAATAATAAGCCACCAGGAAACGGTGGTTCTCAGGACGATAGTGGTTCTGGTGACAATGGCTCTGGTGGCAACGGCTCTGGCGGCAATGGCTCTAGCGGCAACGGTTCTGATGGCAGTGGTTCTGGCGGTAACGGTTCTGGCGGCAACGGCTCTGGCGGCAACGGCTCTGGTGGCAACGGCTCTGGCGGCAACGGCTCTGGTGGCAACGACTCTGGCGGCAACGACTCTGGCGGCAACGGCTCTGGCGGCAACGGCTCTGGCGGCAATGGCTCTAGCGGCAACGGCTCTGGCGGCAACGGCTCTGGCGGCAACGGCTCTGGCGGCAACGGCTCTGGCGGCAACGGCTCTGGCGGCAACGGCTCTGGC